>NZ_MPRL01000130.1:0-2781 GCF_002020875.1 Solemya pervernicosa gill symbiont
CGGGGCGCCGTAGGCATAAACGGTCGCGTTAAGTATTTGCCGCTTGCTTGGGCTTGGATGCCCAAAACATGCTTCCGCAAAAATAGCGACTCCCCGGTCGGAAGGGGCCAATTCCCCTCCCGAGGAGCCATCCTACCTAACAGACCTTGGTAGTCGGTTTGTTCAGGTCGTAGATGACGCTGGCGTACTGGTCGCCTTCACCCATCACCTCGTTATCGCGTGTTGCCATCTGCTGGGTTGAGTCGATGCGGTCTTTGCGAATGTCGACGAAGATGCTGCCGTACTCATCGCCCTGACCCAGATCGAGGTCGCTAGCGGCGGTATTTGGAATGGATTTGATGTTGCCCTCTTCAATGTCGTTAAAGACGCTACCGTACATGTCGCTATCGGGGTGGGAGTCGCCGGTCAGGTCGCAGTGCGCGGCGAGAGAGGCGGTGGAAAACAGGGATAATGCTACTAATGCTATTAAGTTTTTCATGATGGCTCTCCTTACAAATTCCGTATGCACCAGATGCGGCGTATACGATTTGCTTACATATAGTAGACCGTTATGGTCGGGTAATTATTGCAGCGGGGCGCAGATAAAAAGTTTCTATAAAGCCGGGTTGAAACTAATCGCTAAATAGCAGAATAGGCGTAGGGTTTTCAGTGGCTATAGGGTCATCATTTCGTCCCAGTAGCCGCTGAATCTGTTCGACGGTTGGCAAAAAGGTTCGATCGGTGCGTAGGAATGTGAAAAGCCAGCGGTGGTTGATCTGCTGGCGGGAGAGTGCTCCAAGCCAGAGTGGTTGAGCGCTATCGCCGATCTCGACACCCGTTGACCAGAGGCGCAGTACATAGTGACCATCGCCCTGTCGGTTGGGACGGATAAGGGCAAGTGTTTCGTACTTTCCGGCGTGTACCTTGGGTGAGAGCGGCAACTGCTCCAGGCTGGGGTCTGCTGAGAGCCATAGCAGTGCAGTGCGAGGTGTGAGTTCGACCGGATGTTGCCAACCCGCATTCAGTAGCGTTGCTTCGATTTTATCGAGCTCACCACGCCACTGAATCTGCATCGGTTCCTCTCGACGGTTGCGCAGATCGTGACGCCAGGCGGGCAGCAGCTGCCACTGATCGTTGAGCCACGCCTGCTGTTGCCAGACAGCCCGTTCTTCCTGAGCGGCATATCGCTCAAGATCACTGCTGTGGCGTAGACCAATGTTGATCGCTGCCGAGATGATTAGCATGACGGCGGTGAGTGAGAGGAGCGGGCGCAGCGGTAGCCTGGTTGCCGGATGGCGGCGATAGGCAAGTCCGATGATGGCGACCCAGCCGAGTCCGAGTGCAATCCCCCCAGCCACATCACTCAACCAGTGAGCGCCAAGATAGAGGCGTGAAAGTGCGATCGGGGTGATGAGCAGGCCAGCCGCCAGGTAGGCCCAGAGTCGGCGAGAGGCGGTCAGTTCCCGTGCGATAAGTACTGCGAGAAAGCCGTAGATCACGACACTCATGGTGGTATGGCCGCTGGGAAAGGAGAAGCTGGAGAGACCATCGTAGATCTCAATCGGTCGCGGAATCTGCAGGCTCCATTTCAAAACGTTGGTTGCAGCAATACCGAACAGGATCGCGGCCATCCAGTGGGCAGCGGCCGAGTAGTAACGCCGATAGAGCATCCAGGCAAACAGGGTGATGGAGAGCGGCAGGTAGACGGTGCTGTCGCCCAGCTCTGTCGTTGCCACCATTAAGGTGTTGAAGAGTGGCGTGCGGTGGTCCTGGAAAAAGTGAAACACTATCTGATCGAGTGCGCTCGGTTCGGGTGCTCCGATCACCACACTCAACAACATGAAGAAGCCGCTGGCGGAGGCGAGAATAATCAGGGCCAGATAGAAGAGTGCCTGTGGCTCGGGGTGGTTTGGATCGATCAGCGCGTTACTGAAGCGGCCAATGCGGGGGTGGTTGTGACCCCAATCCCAGAGGCGCTGGGCGTAGTAACCGGTGAGTGGCTCGAGTGTGCGATAGAGCCGGCGTACCAGCCACAGGACAAACCAGAGGGTAAAGAGCAGGGTGAGCAGCAGCAGGGTCAGACGCCCGGCGACCTCACTGGCCAGCTCCAGCGAGGCACCGAAGAGGGTGCCCGGCAGGATATAGGCGGGTGCCCAGGCAAGGGCGGAGAGCACGTTGATGGTGAGAAAACGCTGAGTCGGCATGTTGAGCATCCCGGCAACCGCAGGAATGATGGGGCGCACCGGGCCGACAAATCGGCCGATCAGGATGCTCTTGCCACCATGACGGTGAAAAAAGCTAATGCCGCGGGCGAGTAGCCTGGGGTGGTTGCGGAAGGGCCAGATCACCTTCAGACGCATGTGGTAGTGGCGTCCGAGCCAGAAGCTGATGCCATCACCGATAATGGCGCCCGCTGCGGTCCAGGCGAGTGTCGGCCAGAGTGGCAGGATCTGAAGGCCGACCAGGGTGCCGATAGCAAAGAGCAGGAATGCACCCGGCACAATCAAACCAACGATTGCCAATGATTCACTGCAGGCGATCAGAAAGACGATGAGCCCGGCCCAACCGGGATGAGCGGTTAACCAGTCGAGCAGTGGTTGTAGGTCGGTAAGGTTCACAATTCCGATTTTAGCGTTATATGTTATAGGGGAGTCGCTATTTTTGCGAGAGTTTGTTTTGGGCATCCAAGCCCAAGCAAACAGCAAAACTTCACGCGACCGTTTATGCCTGCGGCGCCCCGACCGTCCTGCGTACGTTGCGTAATCACCTCTTCGCGGCTCTACACAACTCCCTCAGTGACTC
>NZ_MPRL01000014.1:0-77647 GCF_002020875.1 Solemya pervernicosa gill symbiont
GGGGCGCCGTAGGCATAAACGGTCGCGTTAAGTATTTGCCGCTTGCTTGGGCTTGGATGCCCAAAACAAGCTTCCGCAAAAATAGCGACTCCCCGGTTGAATTTCCCCGGCCTATAGCTTGTATCGCGATCGAAAAAACAACCGCGATTATGATAAATGTCATCCATGACATGGTAGAGGTGTTCCTGTTGTCTATATATCGAGAATGCCCTTGCCTGGATTGGGATTCGATTCGGGTGCTTTAGGTGCGGCACGTTTCTCTTTCTCGGCGGCAGCCTCTTTGACAGCCATCTCCAGCTTGGCCGCTTCACCTAGCTCCAGAGTGGAGCGCAGGCGCTCGACGATCTCTGATGAGGGAGTTGCCTGATTGTTGAGAATTGCATCGACCTCGACCCCCTCCTCATAGAAGGCGGCGTTGGCATCATCATCAAACTGGAATGAGGCGCCCTGTAGTGAGACACCGGCGAAGAGGCCGCTGCTGCGTGAGTAGGAGTAGATCTCGCTCTCCATCTCGGTATCGGTGGCCGCCTCAGCCGAGCGACCGACTGGTCCAGCGGCGATACCGGCATCGGCACCCAGGGTGTGTTTGCCGCTTTTCATGCTCTCGAGGCTCTTGTCGCTCTTGAAGATCAGGATCACATCGGTCGACTGCGCACCGACCTGCAGGCCGACGCTGCCACCAGTGAGGGTGACGAAGGCGGGATTGCTCCAGTGACCATCCTCACTGCGCACCATCACCACGCCACTACCGAAACGGCCACCGATAATAAAACCGACCTTGACCATGCCGGGAATAACGGCGATCGCCTTGGCGTTTTTCAGCATTCCCGGTGGGATGCCCTCTTCGGGGATGGAGAATGATTCGGTGACAACATCGATCGCCTCTTTGATCTTTTCACGCTGCTCGGTGCTGGCGTAGCTGGTAAAGGGGAGGGCGAATGCCACGATAAATGCGGCAAGGCGTTGGGTCAGGGCCATGTTTCTCTCCAAATTGTTATTGCGCCGATAGTAGAGGAAAGCGCAGCGCAGACCAAATGGGGCTACTGGCCCTGCTGTGACAGTGCCCAGGCTACATGCTCTCGGACCAACTCTGATGGATGGCTGGACTGGGATCGCAGCGCTTGGCGGATCGATTCGCTGCTGGCAGCGTTGCCCATGGCTACTGCGATATTGCGCAGCCAGCGCTGGTGACCGAGACGTCGAATGGGTGAGCCCTCGGTGCGCTGCAGAAATTCCGTCTCACTCCAGTCGAAGAGTTCGATCAGGCTCGCATTGTCGAGATCATTGCGTGGCAGAAAGTCCGCCTCACGGCTCATCTGTGCAAATCGGTTCCAGGGACAGAAGAGTTGGCAGTCGTCGCAGCCGTAGATGCGATTACCGATCTGAGCACGATACTCGAGTGGGATAGCACCCTGCAGTTCGATGGTGAGGTATGAGATACAGCGCCGCGCATCGAGTTGGTAGGGGGCGGTGATCGCCTGGGTGGGGCAGACCTCGATACAGCGCTGGCAGGTGCCGCAGTGGTTGGCCGCAGGTTCTACGGTTGGCAGCGGCAGGTCGGTATAGACCTCGCCGAGAAAGAACCAGGAGCCGTTCTGTTGGTTGATCAGGTTGGTGTGTTTGCCAACCCAGCCAAGCCCCGACCGTTCGGCCAGCGGTTTCTCAAGTACTGGTGCGCTGTCGCTGAAGACCCGGTAGTTGTGGCTGCCGATCGCCGCTTCGATACGCTTGGCGAGCTGTTGCAGTCGTTTGCGCATCAGCTTGTGATAGTCACGACCCAGCGCATAGCGCGAGATATAGGCCTGCTCACCCTGCTCGAGTAGATCTATCGCTGACTGCATACCCTGTTCAGGCCAGTAGTCGAGTCGTGCGGTAATCACGCGCAGGGTGCCCGGGTGGAGCAGTTCCGGTCGGCTGCGTTTCAGGCCGTGTGCGGCCATGTAGGACATCTCGCCGTGTTCGCCCGCTTTTAGCCACTGCTGCAGATGTATCTCGGCAACATGCAGGTCGGTGTCGCTGATGCCGATCTGATCGAAACCTAGCTCAGTGGCCCAGTTGGCAATCGATGCCGCAAGCTGCGCCAATTCGTCTGTGGATAGGTTAACTGTGGTGGGTGGGCAATTTTCCATCGTTATGGAACTATACTACTGGCATGAAACGGCTACCTTACAATATCTACTCCCCCGCTCAGGTGCGCGAGCTTGATCGGCGTGCCATTGAGAGCTTTGCCACGCCCGGTTATGAGTTAATGAAGCGTGCCGGTGCGGCGATCTTTAGTCTGATCCGCACCCGCTGGACCGAAGCAACACGTATCGCAATTCTCTGTGGCGGTGGTAACAACGGTGGTGATGGTTATGTTGCGGCCCGCCTCGCACATGAGGCAGGGCTTCGTGTTGAACTGATTGCCATCGAACCGGTGGCAAATCTGCAGGGAGATGCAAAGCTCGCTGCCGATGATGCAATCGCGGCGGGTATCGCGACTCAGCCCTTTTCTGCAGGTTTGACTGAACACGCCGATCTGATTGTCGATGCGCTGTTTGGTATCGGCCTCGACCGTGAGGTCACTGATATCTGGCGCGAGGCGATTGATGTGGTCAATGCCGAACGTGTGCCGGTGTTGGCGGTCGATATACCCTCCGGGCTCCACGCCGAACACGGTGAGGTGCTGTGGGCGGCGATCAAGGCCGATGTAACCCTGACCTTTATAGGGCTCAAATCGGGGCTGATGACCGGCGTTGGCCCTGATCACAGCGGTGAACTTCACTTCGATGATCTGATGATCCCCGAAGGGTGTTACGAGGATATTGTTCCAACCGGGCGACGTATCGATTACGACGGACTCTCCCATCTGCTCACACCTCGGCGTGCGACTTCGCATAAGGGTGACTTCGGTCATCTGCTGGTGGTGGGCGGTGACTACGGTATGGCCGGTGCGGTGCGTCTCGCAGCCGAAGCGGGACTGCGTAGCGGTGCTGGTCTGGTTTCAGTCGCTACTCGTCGTGAGCACTGTACCGAGCTGTTGGCGGCACGTCCCGAGCTGATGTGCTACGGCGTCGAGAATGCCGATGATCTACTGCCGCTACTGGAGCGCGCCACGGTGGTGGCGATCGGCCCTGGACTCGGTCGTGGCGATTGGGGGGCAGAGCTACTGGGCCGAGTGCTTGAAAGTTCGCAGCCGCTGGTCGTTGATGCCGATGCACTCAATCTATTGGCGCTCGATCCAACGCATCGCGGTAACTGGATTATGACGCCCCACCCTGGTGAGGCAGCACGACTACTCTGTCTCAACACCGAAGAGGTGCAGACCGATCGACACCACGCGATCCGCGAGCTGGTACACCGTTACGGCGGTAGCGCTATTTTAAAGGGAGCCGGCACATTGACGGTGACCGAGGATGGCATGATCGCCCTCTGTAATGAGGGGAACCCTGGTATGGCCTCGGGTGGTATGGGTGATCTACTCACCGGTATCGCCGCAGCCCTGCTGGCACAGGGGTTCCGTCTCGCCGATGCGGCGCGACTCGCCACCGCGATCCACGCCCGCGCCGGTGATCTGGCGGCAGCCTCGGGTGAGCGTGGTCTGCTCGCCAGCGATCTGTTCGACTATCTGCCGACACTACTCAATCCCACCAGGTGAATCCGTTGCGTATCGAAGGTGAGGCTGCCATGCAGCAGCTGGGAGAGCGGCTGGCTGCTGCGCTGCAGGCGGGTGCGACAATCTATCTGGTCGGTGATCTGGGGGCGGGTAAGACCACCCTGGTGCGCGGGGTGGTGCGTGGCATGGGATATCAGGGGGCGGTGCGTAGTCCTACCTATACGTTGCTCGAGCCCTATTCGATTGGTTGTCGCCAACTATTCCATCTCGATCTCTACCGCCTCGCTGATCCTGAAGAGCTGGAGTTTCTCGGGCTGCGCGATCTGATTGAGCCCGACTCAGTCATATTTGTAGAGTGGCCTGATCATGGTCGAGGCTTTCTTCCGCAGGCCGATCTGGTCATTACCATCGAGTATGCTGGTGAGGCACGACTGCTCAAATTTGAGTCGAGAAATGAGGTGGGTGTAACTATCGCAGCGGCCTGCAATGGTAAGTAAAGTTACCCTGGTTTTCTGAGGCTTGCGCCCATTTCATGACGCATAACCTGATAAGTGTTGTGTAATTCTCTGTTTTGTAGATAATATTGGTGAAAATATACCGGTAGGAGGATGCCGGAGATATTCATGAAACGATTCACCATTCTACTGTTGCTGTTGTTAATTGCGCCGACCGGCTTTGCCGCAGCCGTCGAGGTGAAGGATTTCCGACTCTGGAATGCCCCCGATAAGACACGCCTGGTCTTCGATATCAGTGCACCGGTCGAACACAACCTCTTTACCTTGCCCAATCCCGATCGCGTCGTAATCGATCTCAAGAGTACCAAACTCAAAACCAAGTTCAGTCAGCAGAAAGGCCCGGTTCTCGCCTCGATTCGTAGCGCACCGCGCAATAAGGGCAAGGATCTGCGTCTGGTACTCGATCTCTCCAAGAAGGCCAAACCAAAGAGTTTCCTGCTTAAACCAACCCAGGAGTATGGACATCGTCTGGTGATCGACCTGGAATTTGCCGCTGAACGTGTCACCAAGAAGAAGAGTGTGCCGGTCAAGGCGGTGAAATCGCTTGCCAAGCCAGCTGCATTGCGTGATCTGGTGATCGCCATCGATGCAGGTCACGGTGGTGAGGATCCGGGCGCGAAGGGGCGTCGTGGTACTCGTGAGAAGGATGTGGTGCTGGCGATTGCGCGTCAGCTCGAGAAGCTGCTCAAGCGTGAGCCGGGCATGCGGCCGGTGATGATCCGTAACGGCGACTACTACGTCGGTCTGCGCAAACGCACCGAGAAGGCACGTCGAGCCAATGCAGACCTATTTGTCTCGATCCATGCTGACGCCTTCCGCGACCGTCGCGCCCGGGGTGCCTCGGTCTACGTACTCTCCTCACGTGGTGCGACCAACGAGGCGGCACGCTGGCTGGCCGATAGTGAGAACGCGGCCGACTTGGTAGGCGGTGTCAGTCTCGACGATAAGGATGATCTGCTCGCCTCGGTGCTGCTTGATCTCTCACAGACCGCCACCATCGAGGCGAGTCTGGAGGTTGGTGACAAGGTGCTGCATCAGCTCAAGGGGCTGGGGCGGGTGCATAAACGCAGGGTGGAGCAGGCCGGTTTCCGCGTGCTTAAGTCGCCCGATATCCCCTCGATTTTGATCGAGACCGCTTTCATCTCCAATCCGGAGGAGGAGCGCAAGCTGCGCGATCCACGCCATCAGAAGAAGATGGCGGCCGCCATTCTCAAGGGGGTGCGTGCCTACTTCTCAAACAAGGCCCCGGCGGGAACCATCATTGCTTCACGTCAGCCGCAGAGTCACACCATTCGCAGCGGCGATACGCTGGGTCATATCGCCGCACGCTACCATGTCACTGTTTCGACACTGCGCAAGGCGAACCGTATCAACGGCGACAGGATTCGTGTTGGTCAGGTGTTGAAGATCCCCACATCGGGCGATACCTGATTCCATGCCCCCGCGCTGGTGGGGATTCGTTGCAGGCTTGTGGCAGAATAGCGGCACTCTGAATAACGAACCTTGTCATGTCGATCCAGCGTCTCCCCCCACAACTAATTAACCAGATCGCCGCCGGCGAGGTGGTCGAACGTCCCGCCTCCGTGATCAAGGAGCTTCTGGAGAACAGTATCGATGCCGGTGCCACGCGGATCGATATTGATATCGAGCAGGGCGGTATGCGACTGATGCGTATCCGCGATGATGGCTGCGGCATTCCACGTGAGGAGCTACCGTTGGCCCTGAGTCGCCACGCCACTAGCAAGATCGGCTCGCTCGAAGAGCTCGAGAGTGTGGTCAGCTTCGGTTTCCGTGGAGAGGCATTGCCGGCGATCGCCTCTGTATCGCGTTTCGAGATTACCTCGGCAACCGAAACGGGGGGACGTGGCTGGATGTTGCGCAGCGAGGGGCGCGAACAGGAGCAGGAGAGTGCGCCTGCTGCCCATCCCGTCGGCACCACTATAGAGGTACGCGATCTCTTCTTTAATACCCCGGCACGACGCAAATTCCTCAAGACAGAAAAGACTGAGTTTCGCCATCTTGAAGATGTAGTGAAGCGCCAGGCGATGGCGCGTCCCGAGGTAGCCATCCAGCTGCGCCACAACCAGCGGGTGGTGTGGCAGACGCGCGTTGCCGAAGAAGTGGAGGAGCAGCAACGACGCATGGCCTCGCTGGTCGGTGATGCCTTTATGAGTCAGGCACACCACATCGACTATGAGGCGGTCGGACTGCGGCTGCACGGCTGGATCGCCGATCCCACCTTCTCGCGTAGTCAGGCTGATCTGCAGTTCTTCTATGTCAATGGACGTCCGGTGCGAGACAAAGTGATCGGTCATGCAGTGCGTCAGGCCTATGCCGATGTGCTCTATCACGGCCGCTTCGCTGCCTTTGTACTCTTCCTTGAACTCGATCCAACTCTTGTCGATGTTAACGCCCACCCGGCCAAACACGAGGTCCGCTTCCGTGAGCAGCGACTGGTGCACGATTTTCTCTATCGCACCATCCACGAGGCACTCGCCTCGGTAAGGCCCGGTGAAGGAGCGGAGCAGCAGCCCCCTTCTGGTGAGGCGCTGCAGCCGCCTGTTAGTCACGGTTATCAGGGTGCGATTTCGTCGCAGGGTGGATCGAGCGGACGCTATCAGCAGCAGCGTATGCCGTTGGCGGTGAATGAACAGGTCGAGCGCTACGCCTCACTACACACCACAACCGAACAGGCTCCTGCCGCTGTTGAGGGTGAGCATGAGGCGACCGAGACGCCGCCACTGGGCTATGCCGTGGCGCAGCTGCACGGCATCTACATCCTTGCCGAGAATGAGCAGGGGATGATTGTGGTTGATATGCACGCCGCTCATGAACGCATCACCTATGAGCGGATGAAAAATGCGTTGGCGGGTGATGGCATTACCAGCCAGCCGCTGCTGGTACCGGAATCGCTCAACGTCACCCGTGCCGAGGCCGATCTGGCCGAGAGTTCGACGGAGCTGTTCAGTGGGCTTGGCTTTACGGTCGACCGGCTCGGTCCCGAGGCGTTGGTTGTGCGTGAGCTGCCAGCATTGCTGCGTAACGCCGATGTCGGTGCGCTGGTGCGCGATGTGCTGGCTGATATCAATGTGCACGGCTCCAGTCGTCGTCTGCAGGAGGCGATGAACGGGGTGCTGGCGACCATCGCCTGTCACGGTTCAGTGCGCGCCAATCGCCGTCTGACTATTTCGGAAATGAACGCGCTGCTGCGTGATATGGAGCAGACCGAACGTAGCGGTCAGTGCAACCACGGCCGACCTACCTGGGTGCAGCTGAGTCATACCGAGCTCGACAAGCTCTTCCTGCGTGGCCGCTAATCCAATGGCTGGCAAACGACCCACCGCGCTCTGCATCATGGGGCCGACCGCCTCGGGCAAGACCGATCTGGCGGTCGAGCTGGTGCGTCGACTCCCCTGCGAGCTCATCAGTGTCGACTCGGCACTGGTCTATCGTGAGATGGATATAGGCACCGCCAAGCCCGATGCCGAGACGCTGCGTGAGGCGCCGCACCGACTGATCGATATTCTCGACCCCGCAGAGAGTTACTCAGCTGCGCAGTTTCGTGAAGATGCACTGCGTGAGATGGCCGAGATTACCGCCGCAGGCCGAATACCGGTGTTGGTGGGTGGCACAATGCTCTATTTCCGTGCCCTGGAACACGGTATGGCAGAGATGCCGGCTGCCGATCCGGAGGTGCGTGCTCGACTTGAGGCGGATGCGGCGGCGGTGGGCTGGGTGGAGATGCATCGCCGTCTGGCAGTAGTAGATCCAATCTCCGCAGCGCGTATTCATCAAAATGACCCGCAGCGCATCCAGCGCGCACTTGAGGTCTATGAGATCAGTGGTGAGTCACTGACTAGCCACTTTGAGAAAGGGGCGGCGGCGGAGCTGCCGTTTAATTTAGTAAAAGTCATTGTTGCACCTACGGATCGTGAGCGGCTGCGGGAGCGTATCGCACTCCGTTTCCACCTGATGCTGGAGCAGGGTTTTGTCGCCGAGGTGGAGCGGCTCTACGCACGTGGTGACCTCGATACCAACAAACCCTCGATTCGCTGTGTCGGCTATCGCCAGGTGTGGGACTTCCTCGAGCAGCGCCTGAGCTACGATGAGATGGTGGAGCGGGGCATTATTGCCACCCGTCAGCTCGCTAAACGCCAGTTCACCTGGCTGCGTAGAGATGAGCAGGCCGTCTGGTTTGAGACCGGTGCGCCGAAACTGGTAGAAAAGGTGTTGAAAATGGTACCTTCTGCCCCAAGCTAGCAGGGTACAGTCTATATATTGTGCTAGACTTTCTTGGCGTAAATGGAATTTTTTCTGGAACTTATTGAGATTATTAGTATTTTTTTCGTTTTGTTGGTGGTGAATCAGCAGTATGAATATAAAAAAAAGGAGAAGTGATTATGAACAAAGGGCACTCGCTTCAAGAACCCTTTCTTAATACGCTCAGGAAAGAGCGTGTACCGGTTTCGATTTTTTTGGTCAATGGCATCAAGCTTCAGGGACAGATCGAATCATTTGACCAGTTTGTTGTGCTGCTGAAGAACTCAGTTAGTCAGATGGTGTATAAACATGCCATTTCCACTGTTGTACCTGCACGTAACGTCCGCTTTCAGCCGGGCGCCAACGGTCAGGGCGGTGCGGGTAATGACGGCGCTCCTGAGCCGGGTAACGTCTAACCGATCAATTCCGCCGTCGCGCGGGGGAGAGCTGTTTGTTTGAACGCCCCCGGAGCGGCGAGCGTGCCGTTCTAGTCCATCTGGATATCCCACCAGATTGCGATGCCAGATCCCTGGAGGAATTCAGGGATCTGGCTCGTTCTGCGGGTGCAGATCCAGTCGCTACCATTACTGGATCGCGTGATCGCCCCGATGCCAAATACTTTGTCGGTAGCGGCAAGGCGGAGGAGATCAAACTCTGTGTTGATCGTGATGGGGTCGAACTGGTGCTGGTTGATCACGCCCTCTCTCCCTCTCAGGAACGAAATCTGGAGAGCATGCTGCAGTGCCGGGTGCTTGATCGTGCCGGTCTGATTCTCGATATTTTTGCCCAGCGGGCGCGTAGCTTTGAGGGTAAGCTGCAGGTCGAACTGGCACAGCTTCGTCATCTCTCAACCCGTCTGGTACGGGGCTGGACCCACCTTGAGCGTCAGAAGGGAGGTATCGGTCTACGTGGTCCAGGTGAGACGCAGCTCGAAACTGACCGCCGACTGCTCGGCGCTCGGATCAAGACACTCAATGGACGACTGGAGAAGGTCGAGCGTCAGCGCCATCAGGGACGACGGGCACGTAACCGCGCCGAGGTACCGACCGTTTCGCTGGTCGGTTATACCAACACCGGCAAGTCGACCCTCTTCAATAAGGTGACCGGTGCAGCGGTCTACGCCAAAGATCAGCTCTTCGCCACCCTCGATCCGACCCTGCGACGCCTCGATCTGCCGCAGGCCGGTTCGGTGGTGTTGGCCGATACGGTCGGCTTTGTGCGTCAGCTGCCGCATGATCTGGTCGCCGCCTTCCGTTCCACCCTGCAGGAGACGCGTGAAGCAGATCTTCTGCTGCATATCATCGATGCCCATGATGAGGAGCGTGACAGCACCATCGCCGAGGTCAACAGCGTACTGGAGGAGATCGGTGCCGATGAGGTGCCGCAGATCGAGGTCTTTAACAAGATCGATCTGGCCGATGCATCTCCTCGGATACAGCGCGATGAGCAGGGTCGAGTACGCCGGGTGTGGCTCTCCGCCGTTACCGGTGAGGGGCTTGAGCTTCTGATTGAGGCGTTGGCCGAGAACTTTATCAATGAACGTGTGGTCGGAGAGACGGTGCTTACATCTGCTGAGGGTCGCCTGCGTGCACAGCTGTTTCAGCTCGATGCAGTGGAGCATGAGGCTCACGATGAGCAGGGTGGCTGGCGTATTTCGATCAATATGCCAAAACGAGATTTTGAGCGGCTGCAGCGCGAGTCGGGCCTGTGCCTGATCGAGACGGTCGGTGAGAAAGAGGAGCGCCTTGCGGCAGCCGCGCAAGGTCAATAGAATCCCATCTCTGCGTGCCGTGATCGGCGCGTCGAGTCATATAACTTGGAGTAGACGATGGCCTGGAATGAGCCTGGTGGTGACAACAAAGACCCTTGGGGTGGACGTGGCGGAGGCCAACAGCCACCCGATCTGGATGAGGTAGTTCGCAAGCTGCAGGAGCGCGTCTCCAAGCTCTTCGGCGGTGGTGGAGGCGGTAGCGGCGGTGGTGCCACCCCCATTCGCCCCAGTGGTGGCGGTATCTCTATCGGCCTTGGTCTGATCGCGGCGGTTATCGGTGTGGTCTGGATCTTCTCCGGCGTCTACATTGTCGGTCCGGCAGAGCGCGGCGTGGTGACACGCTTTGGTGCCTTCGCCGAACCGCCCACCATGCCCGGTCCTCACTGGCACATGCCCTTCCCGGTCGAAACGGTGGAGAAGGTCGATGTCGATCAGGTCCGTTCGGTGCCGATGAAGGCGCTGATGCTGACTCAGGATGAGAACATCGTCGCCATCGAACTGGCCGTTCAATATAAGGTGAAGGATGCTGGAGCCTACCTGTTCAGTGTCCGCGATCCTGACCTAACCCTGCAAGAGGTCTCCGAGACCGCCGTGCGTGAGGTGGTCGGTCGATCGGAGATGGACTTCGTACTGAAGGAGGGTCGCAGCGATGTGGTCGCCCGTACCAAGGGGCTAATTCAGGAAGCACTTGATCAGTACAAAACTGGTCTGATTGTTACCAGCGTTAACCTGCAGGATGCACAGCCACCCGAGCAGGTGCAGGGCGCGTTCGAAGATGCGATCCGAGCCCGTGAGGATGAGGAGCGCTTCAAGAACGAGGCCGAAGCCTATGCCAACGATATTATTCCTAAGGCGCGTGGTGGTGCTGCTCGTCAGCGTGAAGAGGCCAACGGTTATAAAGAGTCTGTTATTGCTGAGGCACAAGGTGAGGCAAGTCGCTTTGAACAGCTGCTGACCGAGTATCAGAAGGCACCTGAGGTGACTCGTCAGCGCCTCTATATCGATGCGATGGAGTCGGTGTTGAACAAGAGCAGCAAAGTGCTGATCGATGTTGAAGGGGGCAATAGTCTGATGTATCTGCCACTCGACCAGATGATGAAGCGTGGTGCACTAGGTAACTCGGGAGAGAGCGCAACGCGCGGCTACCGTCCTGAGCCGCAGGGTGGTTCGTCGACACCGAGAAGTAGTGGTACACGCGCCCGTGACACGCAGCGCAGCCGGGAGGTTCGCTAATGTTCCAGAATAGATCACTAATAGGTTTCATTTCGCTGGTTGTGCTGCTGATTGTTGGGCTTTCGGTTTTTACCGTTGATCAACGTCAGCGCGGAATCCTTTTCCGTCTGGGTGAGATTGTCGATACCAGCCTCGAGCCAGGTCTGCACTTCAAGCTGCCGTTTGTGAATAACGTGCGCAAATTCGATGTGCGTATCCTGACCCTCGATGCAGAGCCAGAGCGTTTCCTCACCTCGGAGAAGAAAAATGTCATCGTCGACTTCTTCGTTAAGTGGCGTATCACCGATATCGCTCGCTACTACAAGGCGACTACCGGTGATGAGCGCCAGGCTTCCATTCGACTCTCACAGATCATCAAAGATGGACTGCGTGGCGAGTTCGGTAAGCGCACCATCCAGGAGGTGGTCTCGGGTGAACGTTCTCAGATTATGGATATCATCACCGTAGAGGCGAACCGTGGTGTAGCCGAGTTCGGTATCGAGGTGGTTGATGTGCGCATCAAGCGTATCGATCTGCCGCGTGAGGTCAGTGACTCGGTCTACCAGCGTATGCAGGCCGAACGTGCACGTGTGGCGAAGGACTTCCGCGCCCGTGGTGCTGAGGCGGCGGAGCGTATTCGTGCTGATGCCGACCGTCAGCGTTCAGTTATCGTCGCCAAGGCCTATAGTGAGGCGGAGAAGATTCGCGGTGAGGGTGATGCGACCGCAGCGGAAATTTACGCCAAGGCCTATGAGAAGGATGGTGAGTTCTACGCCTTTACACGTAGTCTCAATGCCTACCGAAATGCCTTCCAGAGCAAGGATGATGTGGTGGTGCTGAAGCCTGATTCCGAGTTCTTCCAGTACTATAAAGACGCCAACGGCAAGCGCTAAGCGCAACCCATCAGGCGATCATTAAGTCCGGGCCCACGTGGCCCGGCTTTTGTGTCGAAAGCCCGAGAAATATGATTGACTGGAACAACCTGTGGGTAGCCACCGCACTGATGCTGATTATCGAAGGTCTGTTGCCCTTTCTCAGTCCGGATGGATTGAGACGTGCGCTGATCACGATGGTGCAGATGAGTGATCGTGCCCTGCGCATTACCGGGCTGGTCAGTATGATTATTGGCGTGGCACTGCTCTATCTGGTGAGATAGTGCCTGCTCCACATAAATTTGAAACGAAACTGAGTAATAGAGACTCGTTATGAGTGAAGAGAATCGCTGGTTACTACCGGAAGGGATCGATGAGGCACTGCCCGAACAGGCGCAGGCGCTAGAGGCGCTGCGGCGTCAGGTTGTCGATCTCTACAATAGCTGGGGCTATGAGCTGGTGATGCCCCCCTTTATCGAGTATCTCGACTCGCTGCTCACCGGCACCGGTCACGATCTTGAACTGCAGACCTTCACCGTCACCGATCAGCTCAGTGGGCGTCTGCTCGGTGTGCGCGCCGATATGACGCCACAGGTGGCGCGTATTGATGCCCATCGTCTGCGTTCCGATCTCCCGACCCGTCTCTGCTATCTCGGTACCGTGCTCAATACCCGTCCCGAAGGTTTCTCGGGCACCCGTAGCCCGCTGCAGGTCGGTGCCGAACTCTACGGTCACTCTGGCATCGAGAGCGATGTGGAGATCCTTAGTCTAATGCTCGAGACGATGCGTCTCACCGGGGTGCAGAACGTACATGTCGATCTGGGCCATGTTGGCATTTTCCGCGGGCTTGCCCGTCAGGCAGGGCTCAATGGTGCGCAGGAGGCAGCTCTGTTTGAGGCGCTGCAGCGCAAGGCGAAGCCGGAGATCGATGCCTTTTTCGATAAGCTCTCGATTGATGATTATGTCGAGGAGATGCTGCGTGCACTGTCCGACCTGAATGGTGATGCCACGGTGCTGAAGGAGGCCGGGGAGGTGCTCGAGCACGCCGGGGCTGATGTGCGTGGTGCGCTCGATGAGCTGACCGCCATCGCCCGCATGATGGAGGCGCGCCTGCCCAATACGCCGCTCTACTTTGATCTGGCCGAGCTGCGTGGTTACCGCTACCACACCGGCATCGTCTTCGCGGCGTTTGTTCCCGGACGTGGCCAGGCGATCGCCCAGGGTGGTCGTTACGATGAGATCGGCAAGGTGTTCGGGCGTGCGCGTCCGGCGACTGGCTTTAGCGCCGACCTGAAGACGCTGGTGGCACTGGGCGAGCAGGCGGCAACGGCCGAGTGTAACGCCATCTTTGCTCCCGCCGATGGTGATAGTGATTTCCATCAGAAGGTGTTCGAGCTGCGAGCCCAGAGAGAGCGGGTTATCCATGAACTCTCCGGTCAGCAGGGCGACGCGAAGGCGATGGGCTGCAGCCGAGTTCTGGTCGAGCAGGGCGGTGATTGGGTGGTCGAACCGCTCGATTAAGCACCGGCCTGAAACTGGTGGTAGAATGCTGCGGTTTTGTGTCGTTACGACACTCCTAAATTCAAGAATTTACATATTCCGAGAAGAGAAGAGATTATGGGTAAGAATGTCGTTGTAGTCGGTACTCAGTGGGGCGATGAAGGCAAGGGCAAGGTCGTAGACCTGCTGACAGAGCGCGCCAGCGCCGTCACCCGTTTTCAGGGCGGCCACAACGCCGGACACACCCTGGTCATCGACGGTAAGAAGACCGTCCTGCACCTGATCCCATCGGGCATTCTGCGTGAAGGCGTTGAGTGCATGATCGGCAACGGCGTGGTGCTCGCCCCCGATGCGCTGCTCAAAGAGATCGACATGCTGGAGGCAAGCGGCGTACCCGCCAGTAAGCGTCTGCGCATCAGCGAGGCGTGTACCCTGATCCTTCCCTACCACATCGCACTCGACCAGGCGCGTGAGATTGCGCGTGGCAAGAAGGCGATCGGCACCACCGGTCGCGGTATCGGTCCCGCCTATGAGGATAAAATCTCTCGTCGTGGCCTCAAGGTTGGCGACATGATGGATAGCGAACGTTTCGCCGCACGTCTTGCCGAGGTACTCGAATATCACAACTTCGCTCTGGAGCACTACTTCAAGGTGGAGAAGGTCGATTTCCAGAAGACTCTCGATGAGGGACTGGCGATGGCCGAGCGTATTCGTCCGATGGTCGCCGATGTGACCGGTCTGCTGCACAAGTATCGCGCAGAGGGTAAAGACATCATGTTCGAGGGTGCCCAGGGCACCCTGCTCGATATCGACCACGGCACCTACCCCTACGTCACCAGCTCCAACCCGACTGCGGGTGGTGCGGCGACCGGCACTGGTGTCGGTCCACGCGATCTCGACTACATCCTCGGTATCACCAAGGCCTACACCACCCGCGTCGGTGCCGGTCCCTTCCCGACCGAGCTCTACGACGGTGAAGAACTCAACGATCCAATCGGCAAACACCTCGCCGATCAGGGCCACGAGTACGGTTCGACCACTGGTCGCCCACGTCGTTGCGGCTGGCTCGATGCGATCAGCCTGCGTCGCTCGGCACAGATCAATAGCCTTACCGGCATCTGCCTGACCAAGATGGACGTGCTTGATGGCCTTGAGAAACTGCTGATCGCCACCGGCTACGAGTACGATGGCGAGATCATCGACGTACCACCGATCGGTGCCGATGCCTACGAGAAGTGCAATCCGGTCTACGTTGAAGTTCCCGGTTGGAGCGAGACCACCGTCGGTGTTCGTAACTACGACGAGCTGCCTGATAACGCCAAGGCCTACATCAAGAAGATCGAAGAGCTGATCGGCGTTCCGGTCGATATCATCTCAACCGGTCCAGATCGCGCTGACACCATCGTCATGCGCGACCCCTACTCGATCTAAGCCGAACGGTCATGGCCGAAAAACTGGTCATCTCTCTCGACGGCGCCTCACAGCTGGAGTACGACCGCAGTCACGAACTGGCTGAGTCGCAGCTCGAGGCGCTGGCGAAGATGGATCTCGAGATGAACAAAGGCATCACCCTTGCTGGTGATCGCTATGAAGAGCCTAACGCGCTACAACGCGCCCACTTCACCGCCCTGCATCTGATTCGTGCCGTTAAAGAGAGCAACGAGTCGCGTGCAGTAATGATGCTCACTTATCTGGCGGTGCGTATTCCTGATCTGCGTCAGGTGCGTATTGTGAGTAAGGATGAAATCTACGACTATCAGTTTGTCTTCGATCGCGACTTCGTACCGGAGTCGACCATGACCTTCACCCCAATCGATCTGCTGCGCCCCAAGGAGGGGAGTGATGGATCGGGTGGTATTCACTAGATAATCCTGAACAGGGCCTCGCAAGAGGCCTTGTTCATCTGGGGGTTATGAAAAACTGAAGTGTGCCGAGCTGTCCGCAGGTGACCGCTTGCCCCTCTATATAACCACTTCGTCAGCAGCAGGCGTCTCAAATCGGTCCGACTTCTGAAAAGACCGCTTTGTTTTGCCACTTTCCAATAGTCAGCTGCGGTTCGCTTCAATATGATTAGCGCCGAAATGCAGACACTGCTACTCATTAGCGATGCCTGCGTTATTTTATATTTCTCGGCCTACCTGAACGCTGGGGCTATGGAAGCAAACAAACCAGGGAGATGGTGAGCCAGTGATGCAACCACATCCGTTCGTATCGAATTTCCGCTCTGTGCACTACGTCAGACGATCCGCATCCCTCACTTTGGGCGGCGTCGATGTTGATTGCACCTCTACCAATACAGGTTAGCAATGCTGTCCGGTTATCAGGTGAGTTGGTAACAGACCGTTAAGCCGTATTAGGGAATAGGTATCAATTCTGCTCTCCGCATCTGATGCGGTGCGCAGAGGCCCGGTCTGTATTTTTCAATGCAGTGTTTGAAATCAGTTAAGGAAGAAGAGATGAATCGCGTCTATCGCACCGTTTGGAATTGTACCCGTAAGATCTGGGTGGTCGCTGGCGAGCGAGACAGTACCGGTGGTAAAGGGAGAGGTGTTTTTTCCAAAGCGGTTTCTGCGCTGAGC
This sequence comes from Solemya pervernicosa gill symbiont, assembly GCF_002020875.1. NCBI lineage: Bacteria > Pseudomonadati > Pseudomonadota > Gammaproteobacteria > Solemya pervernicosa gill symbiont. Next base: position 16,305 of record NZ_MPRL01000014.1, read on the forward strand.
CCTGCACGATACTTGGGGCGTCCCGCGCTGATGGCGGTTGTGCTCTGTGGGGCTGCGCCAAGTTATGCCGGTACCAGTTCATGGGTCGGTGGTACGGGTGACTGGAGTGAGCCGACCAACTGGAACAACGGTGTTCCAGTGAATTACACACTGAATGCCTATATCCAGAATGGGGGGACCGTCCAGGTTACATCGGGGAGCTGGGGGGGTGGTGAAATCCGTGTTGGCTTTAATGCGGGGACGACCGGAACGGTCACAGTTGAGGGAGACGATGCGGTATTGGGTGTCGGGTACTTCGGTTATGTGGGGCATTTTGGAACCGGTACCCTGTCTATCGGTAATGGTGGCCGGGTGGAGGGCGACAATCTCGTTCTTGGTATGAAGGCGAGCGGTTCGGGTATTGTCACCGTTGATGGATTGGGTTCGATGCTTGATGACGGAGGGTCGCACTATGTGGGGATGGAAGGGAGTGGCAGTCTGACACTGAGCAACGGCGGCTCGGTGAGGGTAAAGTCTGGAGCAGGTAGTGTTGCAATAGGCTCCTCAGGTGTACTCAATATCGGTGCAGCCGCTGGTGACAGTGCAGTTGCTGCGGGTAGTGTGATAGCAGCAGAGGTTCGTTTTGGTAGTGGTACCGGAGCGCTGGTGTTCAACCATACCGATTCAAATTACCTCTTTTCACCCGCTATCACAGGCAGTGGCTCGGTCTCGCTCTACTCCGGAACGACAACCCTCTCGGGTAGCAACACCTACAGCGGCACCACCACCATCAATGGCGGCACCCTGAAGGTCAACAACGGCAGCGGAAGCGCCACCGGCGCGGGCAGCGTGAATGTGAACGGTGGCGGCACACTGTGGGTGGTAGCGGTACGATCAGCGGTGCCGTCAGTGTGGCCGATGGCGGCACCCTGGCGGCAGGCAACTCACCTGGCCATCTGACGGTGGGGTCGTTGATCCTCAACAACGCCTCGGTGCTCGACTTCGAACTTGCTGCACCGACCGGTATGGCTGGTGTCGACAGCGATCTGATCACCGTCACCGGCGATCTGACGCTGGATGGTATTCTCAATGTGACCGATCTGGGTGGTTTCGACTTTGGTCTATCACCGGGCGATAGCGGTCGATACGTGCTTATCAACTACGGTGCCGCGCTGACCGACAACACCCTTGAGTTCGGCACCGGCCTGCTCGCCGGTTACAACTACACCATCGATACCACCCTCGGCCAGGTGGCGCTCGACGTGGACTACACTGGCCTGCAGTTCTGGGATGGTGGCGATAGCAGTGCCGATGACACCGTCGATGGGGGTAGCGGTACCTGGGCGGCGGCAACCAGCAACTGGACCAGTGAGAGCGGTAATCTCAATCGTGCCTGGAACGATCTGACGGCGGTTTTCTCCGGGAGCGCCGGGACAGTAGAGGTCGATGGAACTCACACCGTTTCAGGTCTGCAGTTCGCCACTGACGGCTATACCCTGAGCGATGTCGACAGCAACGGCTCAATCGAATTGGCCGCTGCCGGGGTTGAGGCGCGTGTCGATGAGGATGTGGCGGCCATGGTGGCGGTCACGCTTAGCGGCAGCGGTGCGCTGAGTAAAACCGGAGCGGGCTCCCTGACGCTCACGGCAGACAACAGCTACTCAGGTGGCACCACCATTAGTGGCGGTACGCTGACGATCGGCAGTGGCGGCACCAGCGGCAGCATTGCCGGCAATATCACCAATCACGGTCTGCTGCGTTTCAATCGCTCCGATAGCGTGACCTTTGCTGGTGATATCGGTGGTTCCGGTTCGGTCGGACTGCTCTCGGGTACCACCCGTTTCAGCGGTGATCTGAGTGGCCTCAGCGGTACGCTCAGCGTCGATGGCAGCACGCTCTCGGTGGTCGATGGTGAAACGCTGAGTCTGGGTGGTGACTATTCGCAGGCGGCAGACGCCACGTTCAGGAGCGGCGTGTCGGCGCCGGATAGTTTCGGCATTCTCTCTGTTGCAGGCACGGCCACCTTCACGTCGGAGGCCAGCATTGATGTCGATGTCGCCGATGTGAACAGCCTGGCGATTGGCGACACCCTGACGGGGGTAATCAGCGCTGGCACGCTGAACGCCTCCACCTACAGCGTTACCGATGACAGTGCCAGCTTCTACTTCTTCCCTGCGATCGAGGGCGATCGCGTCGATCTGTTGGTTCTCAACGGAACTCCGGTGTTTGACAGCGTCACCAGTGCCAATTTCCAGAGTGGTCTTGATGCTGCGCGGGTGCTCGATACCCTGTTCGATGCGGGAATGAGCGGCAGCGATACCGATAATCTCGTGATTGCGCTGGGACAGCAGGCCAACGCACAGGCGGTGAGCGCCGCGGTTGCCGAGACGCTTCCGCTGCTGGTCGGCGGCGGACCCAGAGTAGCCGCCAGTGTGATGCACAGCGTCAACCGTGAGATCGGCAAACGTCACAGAGCGGGGTGTGGTCGTGCCTCAGGCACTGACTATCTCACCGATTGTGAGGTGTGGCTGAAGCCGATCGGAAGCTGGAGTGACCAGGAGCATCGTGACGGGGTGGATGGTTTTGATGCCGATAGCCACGGCCTGGTCGGTGGCATTGATGTTGAGCTTGAGAACGGCTATCGCGTCGGGCTTGCGCTCTCCTATATCGATAGCGAGGTCAGGGGGCGTGGACTCGCCTCCGGCAACACGACCGATATCGAGGCCTATCAGACGGCGCTCTACGGCAGCCACAGCTCGGTTAACGATCCCGGATTCGAGTTCGACTGGCAGATCGACATCGGCCGTAACGTCACCGATAGCCATCGCAATATCACCTTCATCGATCGTACCGCCAAGGCCGACTACGGCAGCGACACCACTCATATCGGACTCGGCGTCGGCTATCGGCTGGTGCAGAGCCGGGGAGTCGCTATTTTTGCGGAAGCTTGTTTTGGGCATCCAAGCCCAAGCAAGCGGCAAATACTTAACGCGACCGTTTATGCCTACGGCGCCCCGTTCGCTCGCGCTCTCAACTACGAATATGCAGACGGCGTCGACTATCGCGGACTAACCGCCTTCGCTTCGCTATCCATGGCGGTTAGCGCGAAAAGACCCGCTTTATCCCTGGCATCCGGTTGGATTATGCCAACATCCGTGATGATGAATATACCGAAACGGGTGCCGGGGCGCTGAACTTGAGTGTCGAGGGTGAGCGGAGCGAAGAGCTGATCGTGATGGCGCAGGGCGATCTGGTGCATCGTCTTGGCAGTAGCACCATGCTGTTGGCCAACGCCGGTATCGGCTACGACCTGCTCAACGATACTACCAGCCTGACCGCCTCCTATGCCGGGGGCGGCACCGCCTTTACCACGACCGGCATCGATCCCTCACCGTGGCTCGCGAGGGTCGGTGCGGGCGTCTCAATCGCAGCCGGTGATCGTGCCGAGATCACTGCGAGTTACGATCTGGAGGGGCGCAACGACTTCCTGCAGCAGACCGCAGCTCTCAAGTTCAGTTGGATGTTCTGAACCGGGCTTGCTGTTGAACGTGCCGTTCTGGCGCAAACGCGTAAAGAGAGAGGGTCTCAAAAGAGGCCCTTTCTACTTAATGATTGTAACTACGGGCAACTAGGCAACGGCATTACTCCGAACCCTGCGCCCCCAGATCAAACCAACAGTCACCGCAATCATGGCACACTGAATCAGCAGTCCCTGGGTGTTGTTCGACAACCCGACCAATTCAATGAACGGCATGTTTAGTGGGTCGCTGGGAATGTTCCCCGCCTCCTGCAGTGCCTCGATCCCTTTGCCAGCAAAGATCACTGCCATGATGAAGAGGAACAGGCCGGTGAAGCCGAAGAACTGGCGTAGTGGTAGTTGGGTGCTGTAGCGCATCACCAGCCAGGCGACGACCAATAATACGGCGGTGGCGGAGATCATTCCGGTGATGACCATGTTGTGGCCAGCAGCATCGGTCTGCACCCAGATCGCCTGGTAGAAGAGGATGGTCTCGAACATCTCACGATAAACGCTGATGAAGGAGAGTCCGGCCAGTGACCAGAGGGTGCCGCTACCGAGTGCGCGGCCCATGGTCTGGTCGATGAACTTCTTCCACTGTACGGCGTTGGTCTTGCTGTGCATCCAGAAGCCGACAAAGAAGAGGATGCCGGCGGCGGTGAGTGCGGCGATGCCTTCGCTCATCTCTCTCAGTGCACCGCTGATGGTGAGCAGATAGGTTGATACCCACCAGGTAGCGGCTCCGGCGATCACCGCTAGAACCCAGCCGGCGTGCAGGTAGGGGAGGCCATCTCGACGGCCGGTCTTGATCAGTACTGCCATCAGTGCGGCGAGTACCAGAATCGCTTCGAGTCCTTCACGTAACAGGATAATGAAGGCGCTGCCGAATGCACTGCCACTGGAGAGGCTCTTCTGCATCAATAGATCGTGGGCAACGGCGAGCATCACGTCGATCTGCTGCTGACGTTTGGTCGCCTGCTTGATGCCAAGATCCTTGCGCAGGTCGTTGCGATAGGCGCCCATCTCCGTCTCGATCTCTTTGCTTAGCTCGGGTGCCTTGAGAGAAAGAGTCGCCTCAACCATCTCAAAGCCCTCGAGATAGGCGGTGACGGCGAGTTTCTGTGCCTGTTCATGATCACCCTCAACATAGTGTTGCAGGCTAGATGCAAGCAGCTCTCGACTGAGTGTGAGTGGCGTACGTTTGCCTCTGAATAGTGAGCCGGGGTGGTTGCGGTAGGTGGAGAGTGCGACCAGACCCTTGGTGCCGAAATGCAATTCGGCATCGGCCGGGGTGGTGGTTGTAATCTGCTGAAGGGTGTTGAGTCCGTTAACGCCCTCTGATGTTGCTTTGACGTTGGTGTAAGGGAGTGCGCCGACGTAGAAGGCGAGTGACCAGCGCTCATGGTCGCTCAGCTCATTGAAGGGGCGCATGCCGGTCTCGCTCACGCCGAGGGTGATGGTGTTGTAGAGGCCAAACAGAGTGCGCTGCCGGTGGCGTTCGATATCGAGAAAGTTGGTGGGGGCCGGTTCCATGCCGTTTGCAGCAGTGCCGTCGCCTAACCCCGTCTCACCATGACAGGCTGCACAGTTCTCTTGATAGAGCTGCTGGGCGAGGAGAGTGTCGGGTGCTTTGCCGGGAACTGAGACCACTTCGTAGGCGTTCATCACCTGTCGACGCATCGCAGCGGTCAGTTCAATAATAACGCTGCTCTGCTGGCGGGCGTTGATTGTATCGACCAGCTGTTGCGCATCAATTTTCAGCGCCGGTTTGATCTCGCTCCAAGGTAGCGTCGCGATCGATTCTGAGATTGCACTGGAGAACTCAACCATCTCGTTGTACTCACCTCTGTTGATGATCTTGCCGTTCTCAACCGCCTCGGCGTAGTCGACGCCTACGTAGTCGAGCAGTTGCAGAAGTTGTTGAGTTTCGCTGGCATACGCGGGGAGGGTGAGCCACATCAGGATGGCTGTGAGGAGTTGTTTCATCGAATCGTTCTCAAGGCTTACAGGGGGAATTGTTGTAAATGATTGTAATTCTCATTAGCGTTGTTTGTCAAATCTCTGAGGTATGAGCTAAAGAGGTCTGGGTAGCGGTAAACACTATTTGGTAGCGAAGTGCTGTGATCGGGTGGCTAACGATTATTTATCGGTCGATTAATTGCTTGCGCAAATGTTTGCCATAGCCTAGGTTCACTACTAACGCGGGTACTGGCTGGATCCGTGATTAAGATGCCGCCGTAGGGGCAAAGGTGGAGGCGTGGCAGATAAGAAAAATGGGCAACAATCTTCAGGTGCAGACTCGGCGATAGAGGTGCCGCCATCTATTCAGGAGCGGTGGCAGTCGTCGATGTTTGATGGCGGAAACGCCGCCTATATCGAACAGCTTTACGATAATTTCATTAAAGACCCCGATCAGCTCGATGAGCGGTGGCGAGCCTTTTTTGAGCAGCGCATCAGTGAATCGGATGGTCCCGACCGCTCCCATCATGGTGTGCGTGAACAGTTCCGCCACTTCAATCGTCAAACCAACGCCGTCTGTGAGCTGAGTAAGGAGGAGGCGGAGCAGAGTCGTAAACAGGTGCATGTGCTGCAGCTGATCAACGCCTACCGCTTCCGTGGCCACCAGCTCGCCGCTATCGATCCCCTCGGTCAGCGCGAAATCCCCGATATTCCTGAGCTGCGACTCGATCACCACGGCCTCTCCGATACCGATTGTGAAACGCTCTATAACACCGGTTCACTGGTCGGCCCGGAGCGGGCCACGTTGAGCGAGATTCTCGATATCACCCGTTCGACCTACTGCGGTTCGATTGGCACCGAATATATGCACATCCTCAGCACTGCTGAGAAACGCTGGATCCAGAACTATCTGGAGGGACAGCGTGGCCGACCGATTCTGGAAGAGGAGAAACGTCGACGTCTGCTGCGTCGGCTGATAGCAGCAGAGGGGATGGAGCGCTATCTTCACCGTCGCTACGTGGGACAGAAGCGCTTCTCTCTGGAAGGTGGTGACTCACTGATTCCGCTGCTGCATGAGGTGATTCAGTGCGGCGGTGAGCAGGGGATGAAGGAGATGGCGATTAGCATGGCCCATCGTGGTCGTCTCAATGTGTTGATCAACGTGATGGGCAAAACCCCCGCGCAGCTTTTCGAGGAGTTTGAAGGGACTCAGCAGGAGAACAGTACCGGCACCGGTGATGTGAAGTACCACATGGGTTTCTTCTCCGATATCAATACCGCAGGTGGTCAGGTGCATGTGGTGCTCGGTTTTAACCCCTCTCATCTGGAGATCTCAGCGCCGGTGGTGGAGGGATCGGTACGCGCACGTCAGGAGCGGCGCGATGATAAAAACGGCAAGCAGGTGGTGCCGATTCTGATCCACGGTGATGCAGCCTTCTCCGGGCAGGGTGTGGTGATGGAGACCTTTAATATGTCGCAGTCACGCGGCTACTCCACCAAGGGCACCATCCACATCGTGATCAACAATCAGATCGGGTTTACCACCAGCAGCCAGGAGGATGCCCGTTCCACCCTCTACTGCACCGATGTGGCGAAGATGGTTGGCGCACCGATTTTCCATGTGAATGGCGACGACCCGGAAGCCGTTATCTTTATCACTCAGCTAGCGGTCGAGTACCGGATGAGATTCCACAAGGATGTGGTGATCGATCTGGTCTGTTATCGCCGTCACGGACACAGTGAGGCGGATGAGCCGATGGCGACCCAGCCGCTGATGTATCAACGCATTCGGCAGATGCCGACCACCCGCGATATCTATGCGCGCCGCCTGATCGAAGAGGCGTTGATTGATGGTGACTGGGTTGATCGCGAGATCGAGAAGTATCGCGAGGCGCTGGCGGCGGGTCACAGCGTGGTCGATACGGTGCTCGACAATGGTGAGGCGAAGTACCCCTTCCACCACGACTGGAGCCACTACGGCCTGCTTGAGGATGCAGAGCCCGAGACAACCGCCGTACCACTTGAACGAATCCAACGGCTCAATGAACGGATGCAGCAGCTACCGGATGACTTCGAAATTCATCCCGGTGTCGGCAAGATTCTGCATAATCGCCAGAAGATGGCGCAGGGTGAGCTGGCGGTCGACTGGGGCTTTGCCGAGACGATGGCCTACGCCACGCTGGTCGATGAAGGGACGCCGGTTCGTCTCTCGGGACAGGATTGTGGCCGCGGTACCTTCTTTCATCGCCATGCGGTGTTGCACGATCAGCGTGAAAACCGTCTCTACGTTCCGCTACGTAATATCTCCGACGAGCAAGCCAACTTTCTGGTTATCAACTCACTACTCTCTGAGGAGGCGGTGCTCGCCTTCGAGTATGGCTACGCCACCACCGAGCCGCAGACCCTGACCATCTGGGAGGCGCAGTTTGGTGACTTTGCCAACAATGCCCAGGTGGTGATTGATCAGTTCATCAGTGCGGGTGAGCAGAAGTGGAACCGCCTCTGTGGTCTGGTTCTACTGCTGCCGCACGGTCTGGAGGGGCAGGGGCCGGAGCACTCTTCGGCGCGTCTTGAACGTTTTCTGCAGCTCTGTGCACAGCGCAATATGCAGGTGGTGGTACCGAGTTCAGCAGCGCAGATCTTCCATCTGCTGCGCCGACAGATGCTGATGAAAGCACGCAAGCCACTGATCGTGATGAGCCCCAAGAGTCTGCTGCGCCACCCGGAGGCCTCCAGTCCGATCGAGAAGTTGACCAGTGGCAGCTTCAAGATGGTGCTGCCCGATGGTGATAATCCATCACCAGCGAAGGTGCGCCAGGTCATCCTCTGTAGTGGCAAGGTCTACTACGATCTGCGCGCAGCGCGGCAGGAGCGTAAACGCAACGACGTTGCCATCATCCGTTTTGAGCAGCTCTATCCCTTCCCTGAGGCGGAGGCGAGTGCTGAGCTGGCGCGTTATAAAAAGGCTAAACGCTTTGTCTGGTGTCAGGAGGAGCCTAAGAATCAGGGCGCCTGGTACGCCAGTCAGCACCACGTGCGAAATGTGATTGGTCACGACAACTATCTGGAGTATGTCGGACGTCGTTCGCTCGCCGCTCCTGCCGTGGGTTATGCATGGCTCCATAAAAAACAGCTCGAGGATCTCGTCAACGAGGCACTCGGTCAGTCGATGAAATAAAGGATCAGTTATGAGTATCGAGATCAAGGCTCCCGATTTTCCCGAGTCAGTCACCGACGGTACGTTGGTGACCTGGCACAAGCAGGTCGGTGATAGTGTGCGGCGCGATGAGGTGCTTGCTGACATCGAGACCGACAAGGTGGTGTTTGAGGTGGCGAGCCTTGAGGCGGGGGTAGTCGAGTCGCTGCTGGTAGAGCAGGGGGCGGTGGTGCTCTCGGGACAGCTGATTGCCAGGCTCGGGGCTGCACAGGCCGATGCGGCCAAGGCGCCCGTGGCTGCGGCGGCAAGCGCAACAGTCGAGACGGTGGAGGACGAATCCGCAGAAGAACCGCTGCTCACGCCATCGGCGAAAAAGATGATTGCTGAACAGGGGCTTGATGTTGCACAGATCAGTGGTAGTGGTAAGGATGGTCGGGTACTTAAAGAGGACGTACTTGCCTATCTGGAGAGTCGTGATGCTCAGCCTGTAACTAAACCACCATCACAACAGGCTGTTACTGCAGAGCCGTTGGTGGGTGATCGCAGTGAAAAGCGGGTGCCAATGACACGCCTACGTGCGCGCATTGCAGAGCGACTACTTGAGGCGCAGAGCAGTGCCGCGATTCTGACCACCTTTAATGAGATCGATATGTCGCAGGTGATGGCACTGCGTTCACGTTATCGCGATCAGTTCGAAAAGCGCCACGGTGTACGTCTCGGATTCATGTCCTTCTTTGTGAAGGCGGCAGTGGAGGCGCTGCGTCGTTTCCCCGAGGTGAACGCCTCGATCGATGGTAACGACATGGTCTACCACGGCTTTGTCGATATCGGTATTGCGGTTGGTTCGCCGCGCGGGCTGGTCGTACCGATCCTACGCGATGCCGACACGCTCAACATGGCGCAGATCGAACAGAACATTACCGACTTTGGCCAGCGTGCCCAGGCCGGTTCGCTCTCTATTGATGAGATCACTGGCGGTACCTTCAGTATTACCAACGGCGGTGTTTTCGGTTCGCTGCTCTCAACACCGATTCTCAACCCGCCACAGAGCGCCATCCTCGGCATGCACAAGATCGAGAAGCGGGCGGTAGTGGTGAATGACGAGATTGTGATTCGACCGATGATGTATCTGGCCCTCTCCTACGATCACCGCATTGTCGATGGACGTGAAGCGGTGCAGTTCCTGGTGACGATTAAAGAGATGCTCGAAGATCCGACCCGCCTGCTGCTGGAGGTTTGAGATGGCTGATACTGAAAGTTATGACGTCATTGTTATCGGCGGCGGACCGGCCGGTTATGTAGCTGCGATTCGATGTGCACAGCTTGGGCTGAAGAGCGCCTGTATCGATGCAGGTGTCGATGAGCAGGGTGAGCGTTCACTCGGTGGTACCTGCCTTAATGTCGGCTGCATTCCTTCCAAGGCGCTGCTGAGCTCCTCGGCGCTCTATGAGCAGAGCGTTCACCATTTGACTGAGCACGGTATTAAAACGAGTGGTGTAACACTCGATCTGAAGCAGATGATGGGGCGCAAGCAGCAGGTGGTAAAGGAGCTGACCGGTGGAATTGCCGCGCTGTTTAAGGCCAACGGGGTGACCTCGATTGCCGGGCGCGCACAGCTACTGGCTGACAAGCAGGTGAAGGTTGTACCGCTGGAGAAGGGGCGTTCGAAAACCCTCTCCGCGCAGCAGATCATCCTCGCTCCCGGATCGCAGCCAAACGAACACAAGCAGGTTCCGTTTGATGGTAAACGGGTGGTCGATTCAACGGGCGCGTTATCACTGAGCAAGGTGCCGAAGCGGTTGGCGGTGATCGGTGCCGGGGTTATCGGTCTCGAGCTGGGCAGTGTCTGGCGTAGACTGGGAGCTGAGGTGGTACTGATCGATATCTGCGATGGACTGCTGCCGATGATCGACAAACCGATGGCACGACAGGCGCAGAAGCTCTACCAGCAGCAGGGCCTCAATTTCCGTTTCGGTTGTGCCGTGGTTGGTAGCAAGGCGAAACGTGGTGGCATTGAGCTGCAGCTCGAGACGAAGCAGGGGAGTGAGAGCGAAACCTTCGATCAGGTGATTGTTGCTGTGGGACGCAGTCCTACTACCAAGGGGCTGCTGAGTAAGGACTGTGGTGTGGTGCTCGATAAGCGCGGTGCGATCGAGGTCGATGGACAGTGCCGTACCGCAGTGGATGGTATCTATGCCATTGGTGATGCGGTGCGCGGTCCGATGCTCGCCCACAAGGGATCAGAAGAGGGAGTGATGGTGGCGGAGCTGATCGCCGGTCACCACGCCGAGGTCGACTACGGCACGATCCCTTCAGTGGTCTATACCGAACCGGAGATTGCCTGGTGCGGTCAGACTGAGGCGGAGCTGAAAGCGGCGGATATTAAATACAAGGTCGGCAGCTTCCCCTTTGCCGCTAACGGTCGGGCACGTGCCGGTGGCGATAGCAGTGGCATGGTGAAGGTCGTTGCCGATGCCAAGAGCGATCGTGTGCTCGGCGTGCATATGCTCGGTCCCCATGTCTCGGAGCTGATTGGTCAGGCTGTAAACACCATGGCCTATCGCGGTAGCAGCGAGGATTTAGCACTCACCGTTTTTGCTCACCCTACGCTTTCAGAGTCGCTACACGAGGCAGCGCTCGATGTTCTTGGGAATGCGATTCACAAGGCACGACCGGGAAAGCGCTAAGCGATGCGGCGTTAAGGAGACTGCTCAGGGGCGGCATGCTAACCCTGAGCAGGGGCAGTCACTACACGCTGTATTTTGATATCCGGTGCTCTAGCTCAGCAGCGAGCCCTTTAAGCTGCTCGCTGGCGGCAGCCGTACTTGCAGCACCCTCGGCAGTCTCCTGAGCAACATTGGTAATAATTGTTACGTTCTGATTTATCTCTTCGGCAACGGCACTCTGCTCCTCAGCGGCGCTGGCGATTTGCAGGTTCATATCGTTGATGTGGGTAACTGCTGTTGCAATGCCCTCCAGAGACTGACCTGCCATCGCAGCCTGCTCAACACTTGAGTTGGCCTGAGCTCTGCCGCTGTCCATAACGTGGACGGCATCGCGTGTACCTTTCTGCAGTGTTTCAACAATACCGAGAATCTCTTCGGTTGAGTCCTGGGTTCGTTGTGCGAGTGATCGTACCTCGTCGGCAACCACCGCAAAGCCACGCCCCTGCTCACCGGCGCGGGCCGCCTCAATCGCGGCATTGAGTGCCAGCAGGTTGGTCTGTTCTGCAATGCCGCGGATCACATCTACAACGGTGTTTATGTTCTCTGCATCACTCTCGAGTTTCTGCATGGTCGCTGCCCCGCGTTCAACCTCTTCGGCAAGCAGATTGATAGCATTAATAGCCGATTCAACCACCTGCTTGCCAGTGCTGGTCTCCTCGTCGGCCGTTTGTGCGGCCTGAGAGGCCATGCTGGCGTTGGAGGCGACCTCATGTACGGTGGCCGACATTTCGGTCATCGCCGTGGCAACCTGCTCAGTCTGGATTCTGGTGTTCTCAACCCCGGAGCTAGTCTGGGCGGTAATCACGCTGAGCTGGCTGGCGGAGTCGGCGGTCTGATCCGCTGCCTGCCGGACATCTGCGATCGAAGCCTGGAAGCTCTCCAGCAGTTTGTTGAAGGCGTCGGCCATCTCGCCGATCTCGTTTTTGTTGACGATGTTGGCGCGTTCACGCAGGTCGCCACTACGCTGGACATTGGTCATCACCGACTTTAGACGGTTGATCGGATTGACCAGCGCTTTGGAAACAATCAGTGAGAGTCCGACCTGAATGAGCAGGATAATGCCGCCCAGGATCCAGAGTTTGAAGGCCTGCTGATAGAAGATCTCCTCGACATCGTCGATGTAGATTCCGGATCCGACAATCCACTCCCACGGTGTATAGCCCTTCACATAGGAGACCTTGGGTACAGGCGCGTCGCTTCCCGGTTTGGACCAGTAGTAACTGACAAAGCCGGCACTACTGGTTTTGACAACATCGACAAACTCGACAAAGAGTCGCTTACCTGTCGGATCCTCAACCTGGGAGAGTGGTTTGCCATCCAGCTCGGGTTTGATGGGGTGCATGACCATGGTCGGCTGCATGTCGTTGATCCAGAAGTACTCATTCGCGTCGTAGCGCAGCCCCTTTACGGCGTTGATCGCCTGGTTCTGTGCCTGTTCGCGGGTTAAGGCACCGCTCTGCTCCTGTTTGCCGTAGTGAGCGATTAGCTCATAGACGGTTTCAACCACCGCTGACCGCCATGGATAGCGAAGCGAAGGCGGTTAGTCCGCGATAGTCGACGCCGTCTGCATATTCGTAGTTGAGAGCGCGAGCGAACGACGAAATGGCGTGTTTTTAGCTTTCTGTCCTCATAGAGGCTGCTTCGTAGCTCCTGCATTGAGATTGCACCGACCACGATCATGCCGATGGCTGAGATGACGATAACGAAAAGAAGCTTATGAAAGACGCGCAGGTTGGTCAGTAGGTTGTTCATGTAGGCTCTAAATAGTTGAATGGATGATAGGTGTTGCAGCCATAAAAAAAACCCGCACGCAGAGTGATCTGCGTGCGGGTTTTTATTATTTTGGTGCCGAGAAGAGGACTCGAACCTCCACGGGGTTTCCCCCACTAGCACCTGAAGCTAGCGTGTCTACCAATTTCACCATCTCGGCATACTGAAGCGGCGCACCACTTCAGGAGCGCGAACTGTACAAGGAGCTTTTTTCCTTGTCAACGAGGTAGAGGGGGCATAAATCGTGCCGAGGGGTTAGAATAGCGCCACTTAATCATGGCTTAGCGCCACAGGAACCAGTTTAAAGCATGGCAAAACGTCGACCAAAGAAAGACCCCAACCTCTCTCGCGAAGCAGAGAAATATGATAATCCCATCCCAAGCCGTGAGTTCATCATGGATCTGTTGGAGGAGCGGGATAAGCTGCTGAGTCGTGATCAGATTGCCGATGCACTCGGTATCGATGATGAGGATCGGGAGGAGGCGCTACGCCGCCGTCTGCGTGCCATGGAGCGTGATGGTCAGCTGATCTTCAACCGTCGCGGCGGTTACGGATTGGCGAGCAAGATGGATCTGGTGCGCGGTCGTGTCATTGGCCATCCCGACGGCTTTGGATTCCTGGTGCCCGATGAGGGGGGGGATGATCTGTTCCTCTCGCCACGCCAGATGCGCCAGCTGATGCATGGCGACCGTGCCATGGCTCATATCACCGGCGTCGATCGCCGTGGTCGTCCCGAGGGGGCGATCGTGGAGATCCTGGAGCGCTCTACCCAGCAGGTGGTGGGACGCTTCTACGATGAGACGGGTGTCGGCGTGGTCACACCCGATAACAAGCGACTTACCCTCGATATACTGATTCCACCCGAGAGTCAGGGCGGAGCCGAGCATGGTCAGTTTGTACTGGTAGATATCGTGCAGCAGCCAAGCAAGCGCAGTCAGCCGATTGGACGTGTGCTTGAGGTAATGGGCGATCACATGGCGCCGGGCATGGAGATCGATGTGGCGATTCGCAGCCACGATCTTCCACTGGAGTGGCCCGACGAGGTGCTGCTCGAGATCAACGAACTCTCCGAGGAGGTGCCGGAGTCGGCCAAGGAGGGACGTGAGGATCTACGTGATATCCCGCTGGTAACGATCGATGGTGCCGACTCACGTGACTTCGATGATGCGGTCTTCTGTGAGCGCAAACCGAAGGGATGGCGTCTGCTGGTGGCGATCGCCGATGTCTCACACTACGTGAAACCGGGTAGTGCGCTCGATCGTGAGGCCTACGCGCGCGGTAACTCGGTCTACTTCCCGGAGCGAGTGATTCCAATGCTGCCAGAGATCCTCTCCAATGGTCTCTGCTCGATCAACCCCAAGGTTGATCGTCTCTGTATGGTCTGTGAAATGTACATCACCGACGAGGGCAAGCTGCTCCGTTCACGATTCATCGAGGGTGTAATGCGCTCCCATGCGCGCCTCACCTACAGTGAGATGGCGGCGATGGTGGTCGACAAGGATAGCAAGACGCGCGATCAGCACCGCGATCTGCTGCCGCACCTCGATGAACTCTACAAGCTCTATAAGGTGATGGCGAAGCAGCGCAAGCGCCGTGGTGCAATCGATTTTGAGACCACCGAGACACGCATCACCTTCCGCGAGGATCGTAAGATCGATCGTATTGTGCCGGTTATTCGCAATGATGCGCATAAGATCATTGAGGAGTGCATGATCGCTGCGAACGTGGCAACGGCCAAGTTCCTCGCTCGTCACAAGATGCCGACCCTCTACCGTATCCACGATACCCCCAAGGAGGCAAAGCTCAACGATCTGCACGAGTTCCTCGGTGAGCTGGGTCTCTCGTTCAAGGGCAAGAAAAAACCTGAGGCGAAGGCCTATGCCAAACTACTCAAGCAGGTGCAGGATCGTCCCGATGCGCACCTGATCCAGGCCGTGATGCTGCGTTCGCTCTCGCAGGCGAAATACAACCCGACCAATATCGGTCACTTCGGTCTGGCACACGAATACTATCTGCACTTCACCTCACCGATTCGTCGTTATCCTGATCTACTGGTGCATCGTGCGATCAGCCACGTCATCCATAAAGAGAAGACCACCGGGGTGGTGAAACGAACCCTGAAAAGATTGGTCAAAGCGGGCAGTGGGCGTGAGTTCATCTACAGCACTCCCGATATGGAGAGCTTTGGCGAGCACTGTTCGCAGACCGAGCGCCGTGCCGATGAGGCGACCCGCGATGCGGTCGATTGGCTCAAGTGTGAGTACATGTTGGATAAGGTAGGTGAGGCCTATGAGGGCATCATCACCAGCGTCACCTCATTCGGTATCTTTGTCGAGCTTAACGACATCTATGTTGAGGGTCTGGTCCATGTGACCTCGTTGAAGAACGACTACTATCACTTTGATGCCTCGGGGCACCGCCTGCGTGGCGAGCGTACCGGTCAGGACTATCGTCTTGGCGATAGCGTACGGGTGAAGATCGTCCGGGTTGATCTTGATGAGCGCAAGATAGACTTCGAACTTGATGGTGAGACCGTCGAGCGAGAGGCACCGAAGAAGAAGCGCCGTCGCAAGCGTCGTTCCGGTGGTAAGGGTAGAAGCGAGGGTGAGAAGAAGCAGGGCGGTGAGAAGCCAGCTGCGAAGGATGACTCTGAAAAGCCAGCGCCGAAGAAAAAACGCTCAAGACGTAGACGTTCTAATCGAAAGAAGAGGAGCGATTCATGAAAAGAGTAATGCGTATTACTGCAGTGGCCTGCGCACTCACGTTGGCTGGTTGTGCCGCCGATGATCCAAATCGACGCGCCAAGAGTGGAGCTGCGATCGGTGCCATTGCCGGTGCCGTACTGGGTCATCAGGTGCAGCACTCGACCCGCGGTCGGGTAGTTGGTGCCGTTATCGGTGCCGTGGCAGGTGGCGCAATCGGTAACTACATGGATAACCAGCAGCGCGATATGGAGCGTGAGCTGGCTGAGGAGCAGCAGCGCAACGAGCTCGAGATAGAGCGTATGCGCGACGATAGTCTTAAGATTGGGGTCTCCAATGAGATCTCGTTTGACTCCGGGCGTGCCAATCTCAAACCTGCCTTTGAAGATACGCTCAACAAGGTGGCCGATGTGATTCGCAAATATGATCGCACCGTTGTGCACGTGGTCGGTCATACCGATAGTGTCGGATCTGATGCCTATAATATGAGTCTTTCTCGTCAGCGCGCCGATCGTGTCGCTGACTACCTCGCTCGTCAGGGGGTGAACTGGGATCGTCTGCGTACCGAGGGTCGCGGTGAGCGTGAGCCGCGTGCCGATAACGCCACTGCAGCGGGTCGTCAGCTCAACCGTCGTGTCGAGATCGTGGTCAAGCCAGTTGTAGAGGGTCAGGAAGATCGCGCCTACGAGCCGCCAGCGGCGAGCCGTCCCGCCTCCTGGAATGGCTGAGGAGATCGTCGGCGGAATCCACGCCGTTACAGCTGCCCTGCGTCACGATCCACTCGGTGTACTTGAACTCTGGGTCGATCGTCAGCGCCACGATGGCAAGCTGCAGTCACTGCTCTCGGATGCCGAGCAAAACGGTATCTCGGTGCAGGAGGTTCCTCGCAAAACCCTCGATGGCATGGCGCGCGGTCTACGTCATCAGGGAGTCGTGGCGCGTTGTAAGCAGCGCGTAACCACTCTTGATGAGAGTGCGCTTAACCAGCTGCTTGATGGACTTGAAGCCCCCCCTTTTTTATTGATCCTCGATGGGGTTACTGACCCCCACAATCTGGGTGCTTGCCTACGCAGTGCCGATGCGGCGGGTATTCACGCCGTTATCGCCCCCAAAGATCGTGCTGTGGGCCTCACCCCGGTAGCGCGCAAGGTCGCCTGTGGCGCTGCCGAGAGTGTGCCCTTTGTGCAGGTGACCAATCTTGCCCGCACCCTGCGTGCACTGCAGGATCGCGGTGTCTGGCTGATCGGTGCTGCGGGTGAGACCAAGCACCAGCTCTACTCCACAGATCTGAAAGGGCCGCTGGCCGTGGTGATGGGGGCTGAAGAGAAGGGGCTGCGGCGTATTACCCGTGAGGTGTGTGATCTGTTGGTGGCGATTCCGATGCAGGGCAGCGTAGAGAGTCTCAACGTCTCGGTGGCCACCGGAGTATTGCTCTTCGAGGCGCGCCGCCAGCGCGATGCGATCGCCTGATTTCGGCTAAATTGCACTAGCCAATCCATTAAAGTAGAATTCCCGCTCTTTACCGTCGGGTAGACACCCTATGTGTCTGCCTTACTCCTTGCTCTTCGCCAATTGGGTGGAGGGCTGTTTAATCCGAAAGGGGAAACAATGAAGCACTATGAAGTAGTTTTTCTGGTCCATCCCGACCAGAGTGAGCAGGTTCCCAGCATGATCGAACGCTACCGCGGTATCGTCGAGTCTAAGGGCGGCAACGTCCATCGTCTCGAGGATTGGGGGCGTCGTCAGCTGGCCTATCCTATCCAGAAAGCGGTTAAGGCCCACTACGTACTAATGAACATTGAGTGCGATAGCGATAGCCTTGATGAGCTCGGCAACGCCTTCCGTTTCAACGATGCTGTGCTGCGCAATATGGTCATTAGCTGTGATGAGGCGCTCACCGAGCCTTCAATCCTGGCCAAGGCCAATGAGCGTGATGAGGCGCCGCGTGCTCCTGCTGCTGCAGAAAGTAAGCCTGAAGCAGCTGCCGAGAAGCCTGCGGAGAGCAGCAACGACTGATATCGATAACCGCCTGGTGCTGAGAGGCATGGTTGCAAAGAGACCCGAGCGGCGCCAATCGCCAGCCGGGATTCCAATTAACCGTTTCCTTTTTGAGCACAACTCCAGGCAGATGCTCTCTGGGATGGAGCGAGAGATGACTTTTCGGATCATGGTCACAGCAAGTGGCGAGGATCTGGATCGACAGCTTCGAAACATCACTACCGGACAGCAGCTGCAGATCGAGGGGTGTCTCGGCCGGGCAGGTCATAGAAACGAGGAGATACGGCTGGTATTGCATGCCGAGCGTATCGAACCACTGGATTAAGAATTAGGAATATAGGGGAATAACCATGTCTCGCTTTTTTCGTCGCAAGAAGTACTGCCGTTTTACGGCTGAGAATGTCAAACAGATCGACTACAAAGACATCGCTACACTGAAGAACTACGTCACCGAGACCGGCAAGATCGTTCCAAGCCGGATCACCGGTACCAAGGCGCGTTACCAGCGTCAGCTCTCAACCGCGATTAAGCGCGCACGCTATCTGGCACTGCTGCCTTACAGCGACGCACACAATCACTAAGTTTTGAGTGGTTACCGGCACTCTCATTGAGAGGCTGGTTGGAGCGGCCCTAGCGGCCGGTGAAACAGAATTCGACCATAAGAGTGGTATCAGAAGATGGAAGTAATTTTACTGCAGAAAGTGGCAAACCTGGGCAACCTTGGCGACAAGGTCAATGTTAAGCCTGGTTTTGGCCGTAACTACCTCATCCCCAGCAAGCGCGCCGTTGCTGCAACCGAGTCTAACGTTGCTGAGTTTGAGGCGCGTCGTGCCGAGCTCGAGCTGGCACAGGCCGATGCTCTGGGTGCAGCTGAAGCACGTCGTGACGCGCTGGCTGAGATGACCGTTACCATCAACGCCAAGGCGGGTGCCGAGGGTAAGCTGTTTGGTTCAGTTGGTAATATCGACATCGCCAATGCAATCGTTGCAGCGGGTGTTGAGGTTGCCAAGAGCGAGGTTCGCCTCCCGACGGGACCTATCCGCAATGCCGGTGAGTTCGACGTGGTGCTGCATCTGCATGCCGATGTTGAGACCAGCGTTAAGGTGGTTGTTGTAGCAGAAGAGTAAGGTCAGTTTGGCGGTTACGATCGCCGACCCTACTTAGCCGCGCGGCGGGCAGAGTTATCTGTCCGCCGCGTTGCGTTTACGGCTCATAAATGGACCGTTGATGGTGTAATATCGATCCTTTCCGATGTCGGACCGCGACATAATTACAATTAGTACGAGAGAGTCCATGGAAGAGATACCCCTACCCATGAGTGGCTTCGATGCCGATGTCGAGGCGTTGAAGGTTCCACCCCATTCGATTCAGGCCGAGCAGTCGGTGCTGGGTGGTCTGATGCTCGATAACGAGTCCTGGGATCAGGTGGCCGATCGGGTGGGTGATGATGATTTCTACCGTCGCGACCATCGCAAGATCTTTGCCGCTATCAAACAGCTCGCTCAAGAGGGTAATCCCTTTGATGTGGTTACCCTCTCCGAGTGGCTGGAGCGCAATAGTGATCTGGCCGAAGCGGGTGGGCTCTCCTATATCGGTACCCTGGCCAATAACACGCCGAGTGCCGCCAATATCAAGGCCTATGCCGATATCGTGCGTGAGCATTCGGTAGTTCGCCAGCTGATACGGGTCGGTACCGATATTGCTGATAGCGGCTACGTGACCGAGGGACGCAACAGCAAGGAGCTGCTTGATCATGCTGAGCAGCGCGTATTCCAGATCGCTGAGCAGGGTGCGCGTGGTAATCGCGGCTTTACCAGTATCAAGGATCTGCTGACCAACGTGGTTGATCGTATCGATCAGCTGATGGAGAACGACGATCCGATTACGGGCGTCTCGACCGGTTTTGATGACTTCGATGAGAAGACATCGGGTCTGCAGCCCTCCGATCTGGTAATCGTCGCCGGTCGTCCCTCGATGGGTAAGACCACCTTCGCCATGAATCTGGCCGAGAACGCTGCGATCAAGAGCCAGACTCCGGTGGCGGTGTTTAGTATGGAGATGCCGGGTGAGCAGCTGGCGATGCGTATGGTCTCCTCGCTGGGACGCATCGATCAGCACAGTGTGCGTACCGGTAAGCTCGATGATGATGATTGGCCGCGGCTCACATCAGCGATGCAGATCCTCGCCGAAGCGCCACTCTTTATCGATGACACCCCGGCACTCAGTCCGACCGAATTGCGTGCCCGTGCGCGTCGACTCAAACGTGAGCACGGTCTCGGTATGATCGTGATCGACTATCTGCAGCTGATGCAGGGTAGTGGTAACAGCAAAGAGAATCGTACTGCAGAGATCTCAGAAATCTCCCGAAGTCTGAAGGCACTGGCCAAGGAACTTAACGTTCCGGTGGTTGCACTCTCACAGCTCAACCGTTCGCTGGAGCAGCGTCCTAATAAACGCCCCGTTATGTCGGATCTGCGTGAGTCGGGTGCGATCGAGCAGGACGCCGACGTGATCGTCTTTATCTATCGCGATGAGGTCTATAACGAGGAGAGTCCAGACAAGGGGACCGCCGAGATTATTATCGGCAAGCAGCGTAACGGCCCTATTGGTACGACACGCCTCACCTTCCTCGGGCGCTATACACGTTTTGAGAACTTTACCCCCGAGTTTTATAGCAACGAGGAGTATTGATGAGTCGGGGGGCGAAGGCGGTTATCGATCTGCGAGCGCTACGATCAAACCTGCAAACAGCTCGTCGTGCCGCACCACAGAGTCGCGTGATGGCAGTGGTCAAGGCGAATGGTTACGGCCATGGCCTGTTACGTGTTGCTCAGGCACTTGAAGCGGCGGATGCGCTGGCGGTTGCCAGTGTTGATGAGGCGGTGGTGTTGCGAGATGGAGGTATTAGCCGGCCTATCGTGGTGCTTGAAGGGTGTTTTGATCAAGAGGATCTGTCGCGTGCAGCAGAACTCGACCTTCAGTTGGCCCTGCATGCTGAATTCCAGCTACAGCTACTGGAGCAGTGTGAGCTGTCTGGTCCGGTAACGATCTGGATCAAGATCGATACTGGCATGCACCGTCTCGGTTTTTCACCCGAATCAGCTACTGCTGCCGGTGAGCGTGCAATGGCGAGTGGAGCTGTCTCCAAGCCGCTACGCTGGATGACCCATCTTGCCTGTGCAGATGATCTGGCAGACTCACGTACCTTTACCCAGCTGGAACGCTTTGCAGATGCGCTGCAAGGTATCGAAGGCGAACGATCCATCGCCAACTCCGCAGGAACGCTTGGCTGGCCAGCGGCACAGGCCGACTGGGTGCGCCCCGGTATTATGCTCTACGGATCCTCTCCCTTTATCGCTGGTAGTGCATCCGCCTCGGGTCTCAAGCCGGTGATGATTCTCACGACACGAATCATTGCTGTGACAGCGCTGAAAATGGGTGATGAGGTCGGTTACGGCGCAAGCTGGGTCTGCCCGGAGGATATGGTAGTTGGTGTCGCGGCGATCGGTTACGGTGACGGATATCCGCGCCATGCGCCGTCCGGGACGCCTGTGGTGGTCAACGGTCGGCGTCATCCGCTAATCGGGCGTGTTTCTATGGATATGATTACCATCGATCTAAGTCGTGCACCCAACACTCAGCCCGGTGATCCGGTTGAGCTATGGGGTGCACAAATCTCGGTTGATGAAGTGGCTGAGGCGGCCTCAACCATCTCCTATGAACTGCTCTGTGGTGTGACGACGCGTGTCCCTGTCACTGTGGTTGACGAGGAGAGTTAGGTGGCCAAGGTTAAGAATCTCTACAGCTGCAGCGAGTGTGGTGCGCAGTCCCCCAAATGGGCGGGGCAGTGTGGTGATTGCGGTAGCTGGAATACGCTGGTTGAATCTGTCGCGGTGGCTAAGAGTGGCTCATCAAAGAGCAGTCGCTTTTCGGGTTATGCCGGTGTGACGAGTGAGGCGCAGATACAGCCGCTCTCAGCGGTGGTACCCGGAGAGGCGCCACGCAGTCCGACCGGTATGGCAGAGCTCGATCGAGTGCTGGGTGGAGGTCTGGTCACGGGCTCGGTTACCTTGATCGGTGGTGATCCCGGTATCGGTAAGTCGACCCTGCTGCTGCAGGCGATGTCATCTCTGGGTGAAAGACTCTCTACTCTCTACGTCAGTGGTGAGGAGTCGCCCGAGCAGATCAGTCTGCGCGCCCATCGTCTGTCTCTTTCTACTGAGGGCGTACGGCTGCTGGCAGAAACACGTGTCGAAGGTATTCTCGCCCACGTTGCCAAGGAGCGGCCGCAGGTGTTGGTGGTCGACTCGATTCAGACCATCTTCAGTGACGAGCTGCAGTCGGCCCCTGGCTCGGTGGCGCAGGTACGAGAGAGCGCCGCGCAGCTGGTGCGCTTTGCCAAGCAGAGCGGCACGGTACTGTTTCTGGTTGGGCATGTGACCAAAGAGGGGCAGCTGGCCGGGCCGCGCGTGCTGGAGCATATGGTCGATGCAGTGCTCTACTTCGAGGGTGATAGTAGTTCACGCTATCGTGTCATTCGTGCTGTGAAAAACCGCTTTGGTGAGGTCAACGAGTTGGGTGTTTTTGCCATGACCGATCGTGGTCTACGCGAGGTGAGCAACCCTTCTGCGATCTTCCTCTCGCGCCATGAAGAGCCGGTCCCTGGCAGTGTCATTATGGTAACGCTGGAGGGGAGTCGGCCGATGCTGGTCGAGGTGCAGGCGCTGGTCGATGAGAGTCATATGTCAGCGCCACGCCGCCTGACGCAGGGGCTCGACCAGAACCGACTGGCGATGCTGCTGGCGACGCTTCACCGTCACGCCGGCATCGCGGCGTATGACCAGGATGTCTATGTCAACGTCGTTGGTGGTGTACGGGTCGCAGAGACAGCTGTCGATCTGGCGGTGTTGCTGGCGGTAGTCTCATCGTTGCGAAGCCGACCGTTACCCAACGATCTTGTGGTGTTTGGTGAGGTCGGGTTGGCGGGTGAAATTCGCCCAGTTCAAGGTGGTGAAGAGCGGCTGCGCGAGGCGGAGAAACACGGCTTCAAAAACGCTATTGTGCCGAAGGCAAATGCACCCAAACGTGGTCGTGGTGGGGAGATGAAGGTGACGGCGGTTACACGTCTGGCTGAGGTCTTCGAACAGCTCTAGTCAGCGTTTGCAGGCTTAGGCGGATAGTGCCGCCAGCTCACGGTCAAGCAGATCGGGGTTGCCAAGATTTAGTTCGATCAGACGGCGCAGGTGGGTGATGCTCTCAACGTCGATATGCTCACAGTGCAGGCCGATGATCTTCTCTGAGAGATGAGCCACGGTTGTATCCATGCAGATGGTGGTGCTGTCACCATCGAGCTGAAGTTCGAGTGAAAACTGTTCGCCGAGCTTCGTCTGCCAACCTGATGGGCAGGCGATCAGTGCACCTTTGAGTGAGATATCGAGTAGCTCACTACGACCCTCACCCGATGCGCCCTTCAGTGTTACCTCGGCCTTGAATGGGATGCGGCTAAACTGGCGTTGGTCGTTTGACGCTTGGTCGGACATCTCTCTGCTCCTGTGTGGCAGTCGACTACTGCTTCTCTAGGTAGAACTGTAGCTTGGTTTCGCCAATCGTAATGGTCTCGCCATCCTTGAGCTCGTGGCTGCTCTCGCCAATCGATATTCCGTTCACCATCGGCGCGGTGTCGCCCTCTAACATGGAGAGGTAGTAGCCGCCGTTACGGTGGGCGATCGCAGCGGTCTGTTTGCCGGGAATGCCAACGCGGGTGATACCCTGTTTTAGCGCCATGCTCTTGCCAAACTGTTTGCCCGACATGATCTGTAACCAGCCCAATGGTGCAGATTCAGGTTCTGCAACGGGTGCTGGCGGGGTAGGTTCTGGTTCGTCGATGACTGGAGCCGTGGTGCTCTCTTCCTCTGCACTCTCTTCATTTTCATTCTCCTCCTCTTCGGGAAGGGTCTCTGCAGAGTAGCGGAGGGTGTGCTTGCCAATATAGATCTCGTCGCCTTCGATCAGAAGGCGATCATTAACGGGGTTGCCGTTAATAAAGACGGACTCTCTACCGCTCTCATCGAAGATTGAGGTGCTGTCGGATCCGATTGATATGCGTGCATGGCGTGGCTCAATCGCGAGGCTGTCGATAAAGACATCGCACTCAGGATCACGACCAACCACAACCTCGCCATCGGCGAAGCTGAAAACCTTGAGGTCTGTTCCCTTGAAGCTCAGGGTGAGTGTTGCCACTTATGATTCCACGTCTCTTTTTTAGCTGAGTATATCTTATTGAATGGCTGAGGCTATAGCTGAGTTTTAGCTACCGTCGCTACCATCTTCTTCGATGATCCGACTGGTGATGCGGGCCGTTTTCACCACATTGTCAGCGCTCTGTACAATCTCGATCGGATAGCCGTTAACCAGCAGGCTGGTGCCTGTCTGGGGAATCGATTCCAGGTGCTCGAGAATCAGACCGTTGAGTGTCTTGGGGCCTTCGCTGGGTAGTTGCCACTGCATGGTGCGATTGAGTTCGCGAATCGAGGCCGAACCGTTAATCAGATAGCTGCCGTCGCTCTGTGGATGAATCTCACGGTTGTCAGAAGGGTCGGTGGTGAACTCGCCGACGATCTCTTCAAGCAGGTCCTCCAGTGTTACCAGCCCCTGGATGTCACCATACTCATCGACCACCAGCCCGGTGCGCTGTCTATTGTGCTGGAAATTGAGCAGTTGCCGATTCAGTGAGGTGCTCTCGGGGGTGAAGTAGGCGTCGGTAATTAGCTTGGTCAGCTCCTCACGGTCAAAACGTCCCTTGTTGATCAGGTGTAGGGTGCGACGCAGATGCAGCATGCCGACCACATTATCGATATTGTCCTGATAGACAGGTAGGCGCGTGTAGGGGCTATTGGTTACCTGACTGAGGATGGTGTCCCACTCATCCTCCAGGTCGATACCGGTAATCTCGCTGCGAGGCACCATGATGTCCTCAACGGTGACATCTTCAAGATCGAGGATGCGGATCAGCATCTTCTGACGTCGGGCTGGAATCATCGCCCCCGCCTCGCTCACTACCGTGCGCAGCTCCTCTTTGCTGAGCGAGAAGTCGGCGGTCTTGTCGGCTGAGACACCGAATAGTTTTAGTAGACCATTGACCAGCAGGTTAACGACCCAGACTAATGGATAGAGAATTTTTAGCAGTGGTATGTAGATCAGGGCAGCAGGGAAGGCGACTCGCTCTGGGTAGAGGGCGGCGATCGTCTTGGGGGTGACCTCAGCGAAGATCAGGATAACCAGTGTCAGTAGACCCGCAGCGATTGCGATGCCCGCTTCACCCCAGAGGCGCAGTGCGATCACGGTTGATAGTGACGAGGCGAGGATGTTGACGAAGTTGTTGCCAAGCAGAATCAGGCCAATGAGACGGTCGGGTCGTTCCAGCAAACGGCTGGCACGCATTGCACCCGGGTGTTTGTCTTTGGCCAGATGGCGCAGACGGTAACGGTTGAGGGTCATCAGGCCGGTTTCAGAGCCGGAGAAGAAGCCTGAGAGGATGATCAGGAATATCAGGGCTCCAAAGAGAACACTGGTAGGGATGTCGTTCAAGAGGCGCTATTTTCTCGTGTATGGAGGAGGGTGGGTGCTAACCCATGATCAGTTCGAGAACGATCTTGCTACCGAAGTAGGCGAGCATCAAGGTGATGAAGCCGGTCAGAGTCCAGCGAATCGCAACCCGACCTCGCCATCCAAATTTGCGACGTCCCCATAGTAGGGTGGCAAAGACGATCCAGGCGAGGATTGAGAGCGCAGTCTTGTGCACCAGGTGCTGGGCAAACATATCTTCGATAAAGAGTGCGCCGCTCAGCAGGGCGAGGGTCAGCAGGGTAAAGCCGAGTCCGATCATCTGGAACAGTAGTCCCTCCATGGTTTGTAACGGAGGTAGTGATCGAATCAGTCCGCCGGGGTGGCGATGACGTAGATGGTGGTCCTGCACGGCGAGCAGCAGTGCCTGCACGGCCGCGATGGTCAGCAGGCTGTAGGCAAGAACAGAGATCAGTACGTGTAGTTGCATCTGCCAGGAGTTGATCGTCAGCAGGCTGTCGGGGCTCGGTATAAGCAGGGCGGCTAGTAGGGTGATCGCGGCAAGCGGCAGTAGTGCAATGCCCAGGTTTTCTACGGGGCGACGAATCGAGGCGAGCAGCAGTAGCAGTGCGATCAGCCAGCCAATGAAGGTTGAGATGTTGGTGAAGTTAAGGTTGATGCCGTTATCGGTCAGGATCAACTCATTGAGTATCAAGGCGTGGAGTAGTGCTGCGATAAAACCGGCGAGCAGCAGGGGGCGCTTTGTCATGCCAGCGCTCGGACCAGAGGGTTGGAGCAGGCGCATGCCAAATAACCCTGCGGTTGCAAGGTAGAGTAGAACGGTAATTCCAGCTATTAATAGTGTGTTGAGCATGGCGCATACTTTACCGCAGCTTCAGCTCAATGGCATCACCTGAAATGTGTGGTGCGAAATTTAACAATCTAGGCCGAGAGGGGTTGGTTGATGGGATGTTTATATCGTTGGTTGGCATGCTCTGCGCTATGATTTGGCTAAATTTGCCGCGATTGTTGAGGTGCGTGGAAAATGCTCCTGTTTTGTGTCACGATCTGTTGCGATCATAACTATAACGGTTAATAAATATGCAGTTACGGGTACTGGGTTGCAGTGGAGGCATAGGCCAGGAACGCAGAACGACCTGCTTTCAGGTCGATAACGATATCCTCATCGATTCTGGCACCGGTGTAGGTGAACTGAGTCTCGAAGAGATGTCAGCGCTGCGTCACATCTTTCTTACCCATTCACACCTTGACCACATCGGTGGGCTGCCGCTACTGATCGATAGCATTTTTACCAAAATTCAGGAGCCGATCGTTATCCACGGTCTTGAGGAGACGATACAGGCGCTAAAAGATTTTATTTTCAACTGGGCGATCTGGCCCGACTTCTCAATGTTGCCGCATGAGAAAAAGCCGGTGATGCGCTTTGAGGTTATGAAACCGGGCGAGACGGTTGATGTTGGTGGTCGGAAACTCGAGATGATTGAGGTCAATCATGTGGTGCCCGGAGTGGCCTACTGCGTGGAGAGTGATGCCGGTGCGATTGCCTTTAGTGGCGACACCACCACCAACGATACGCTCTGGGAGGCGCTCAATAAGAAGGAGCGGCTCGATATCCTGATCGTTGAGACCGCCTTCCCCGATGAGCTGCTCGACCTCTCCAAGCTGGCCAAGCACTACTGTCCTTCACTGTTGGCGGAGGACCTGAAGAAGCTCAAACACAACCCCAGTATCTATATTTCCCATCTCAAGCCGGGGGGAGAGGTGAAGATCCTCTCTCAGCTCGAGTCACAGGTCGATGAACATCGTCGCCTACTGCGGCTCTCAAATGGCGACGTATTCGAGTTATAATCCCCCCTTTCTCGGTCGGGGTCTCTCTCCGGCCTGTATTGATGTGATACGGAATAGCTATGTTTGAGAATCTTACCGAACGCCTGTCGCGGACGCTGAAGGGTCTGCGCGGTCAGGGGCGTCTTACCGAAGATAACGTCAAAGAGACACTGCGCGAAGTGCGCATGGCGCTGCTGGAGGCCGATGTTGCGCTGCCGGTAGTGAAGGCGTTTGTAGATCGAGTGCGCGAGCGTGCGGTTGGCCAGGAGGTGATGCAGAGCCTCACCCCCGGCCAGGCGCTGGTTAAGGTCGTCAATGATGAGCTGGTTGGTGTTATGGGTGAGGCCAATGACGGCCTCAACCTGGCGACCACGCCACCGGCGGTGATATTGATGGCGGGTCTGCAGGGTTCAGGTAAGACCACCACCGTAGCCAAGCTCTCTCGCTGGCTCAAAGAGACACAGAAAAAATCGGTAATGGTCGCCAGTTGCGATATCTACCGCCCGGCGGCGATCGATCAGTTGCAGACCCTCGCTGGTGAAGTAGGTGCTGAGTTCTTCCCCTCGGAGATTTCGCAGGATCCAGTCGATATTGCTCAGGGTGCAATCGACCGTGCGCGTAAGCAGCATCTCGATGTGGTCATTATTGATACCGCAGGTCGACTCCATATTGATGAGCAGATGATGGGCGAGATTCAGCGTCTGCATGCAGCGATCAACCCGATCGAGACCCTGTTTGTGGTCGATAGTATGACCGGTCAGGATGCGGCCAACACCGCCAAGGCGTTTGACGACGCACTGCCGCTGACCGGTGTGGTGCTGACCAAGACCGATGGTGATGCGCGCGGTGGTGCGGCACTGTCGATTCGCCAGATCACCGGGAAGCCGATCAAATTCCTTGGCGTTGGTGAGAAGAGTGGCGCGCTTGAACTCTTTCATCCCGATCGTGTTGCCTCTCGAATTCTCGGTATGGGCGATGTGCTCACGCTGGTCGAAGAGGCCGAGCGGAATATCGACAAGGATAAAGCGGAGAAACTGGCGAAGAAGCTCAAGAAGGGTAAGGGCTTCGACCTGGATGATTTCCGTGAGCAGATGCTACAGATGAATAATATGGGTGGTGTTGCTGGTCTGATGGATAAGCTACCGGGTGTGGCTGAGCTGCCGCAGGCGGTCAAGAGTCAGGTTAACGATAAAGAGATTGGCCGTCTGATCGCGATTATCAATTCAATGACCCCGAAGGAGCGTAGCTTTCCTAATGTAATCAAGGGCTCGCGTAAAAAGCGTATTGCTAACGGTTCAGGTACCCAGATTCAGGACGTAAATCGTCTTCTGAAGCAGTTTATGCAGATGCAGAAGATGATGAAGAAGATGAAGGGTGGCGGTATGGCGAAGATGATGCGTGGTTTGAAGGGACGCATGCCCCCGGGTATGCCGTTCTAGCACGTCCTACTTAATGTCTTGGAAAAAGAGTTCACCTTTGGGCGAAAAAAGCGTACTATTGCCGGCTTACTTCCGCACGGCTACACTTTTTTGGGTGTGATTTGCCGGTAAATGATGAGGATTTTTGAGTAATGGTCACTATTCGTATGTCGCGTGGCGGTGCCAAGAAGCGCCCCTTCTACCACATTGTGGTAACCGATAGCCGCAACCGTCGCGACGGTCGCTATATCGAGCGTATTGGTTTCTTCAACCCGGTAGCCAAGGGTGGAGAGGAGAAGCTTCGTCTCGACCGTGATCGTGTCGACCACTGGGTTGCACAGGGTGCACAGACCAGCGAGCGTGTCTCCAAGCTGATCAAGCAGCACGAAGCAGCGCAAGCCTGATAGTGACTGCGGCGCGTGGTTAGATGACGCGGCGTAGCAGCGAGTATGTCGATGTGGGCCGTATTAACGGCCTGTTTGGCGTAAAGGGTTGGGTCAAGATCTACTCTCATACCCAACCTCGCGAGAATATTGTCACCTATAAACCCTGGCTTCTACGTCTTAATGGGGAGCTGAAAGAGGTGAAGGTGGCCGAGGGGAAGCGGCACGGCAAGGGGGTAGTAGCCCGCCTTGAAGGCGTCGAAGATCGGGATGCTGCCCAGCTGTTGATGGGTGCTGAGATTGCGATTCGCCGCGAGCAGTTTAAAGCGCTTCAACCCGATGAGTATTACTGGGCCGACTTGGTCGGTCTGAAAGTTAAGAACAGCGAGGGAGTCGATCTGGGGGTGGTAGACCACCTGCTTGAGACGGGCTCCAACGATGTTTTGGTCCTGAAGGGTGATCGTGAACGATTGGTCCCCTTTATACAGGGCGATGTGATCGAGGTGATTGATCTCGAAACGGGTGAGATGGTTGTCGATTGGGATCCGGAGTTTTAGCCGGTGCGAATCGATGTTGTAACGCTCTTCCCGGAGATGGTGGTTGGTGGTTGTAGTTTTGGTGTGACGGGTCGGGCGATCGACCGTGGTCTACTTGATCTGCAGACCTGGAATCCTCGAGACTACACTACTGATCGGCACCGCACCGTGGATGATCGCCCCTATGGTGGCGGCCCCGGCATGGTGATGAAATATGAGCCGCTGCACGATGCGATCGGAGCGGCACGAGGCTCCAACGGCGAACAGCCGCACACCATTTTGATGAGTCCGCAGGGACGGCAGCTCGATCAGAACGGTGTTTTGGAACTTCTGCAGCGCCCCAGGCTGATCTTGGTGGCGGGGCGATACGAAGGGATCGACGAGCGAGTCGTTGAGACCGAGATCGACGAGGAGTGGTCGATCGGTGACTATGTGTTGAGTGGTGGAGAGTTCGCTGCCATGGTCATGATAGATGCACTGACCCGGATGTTGCCGGGTGCTCTGGGCGATGCAGAGTCGGCACAGCAGGACTCCTTTATGGATGGACTGCTGGACTGTCCACACTACACGCGACCCGAGCAGATGGCGGGAATGGATGTACCGGCAGTACTGATGAGCGGAGATCATGCGGCGATACGTCGCTGGCGGCTCAAACAGTCACTGGGACGTACTTGGTTACGTCGACCGGATTTACTGCAGGACGTTGCTTTGGACAAGGAGCGTCGGCAGTTGTTGGATGAATTCATGAGCGAGCACGGCAAGGTGTCGGGCTGACAGAATTAGTTAAATATTGATTTTAGTGGAGTAGAACCATGAGTAATATCATTGCACAGCTTGAAGCCGAGCAGATGAAACAGGATGTGCCGGCATTTGGTCCCGGTGATACCGTCGTTGTGCAGGTTAAGGTTAAGGAGGGCGATCGTGAGCGTCTTCAGGCCTTCGAAGGCGTTGTTATCGCCAAGCGTAACCGTGGTCTCAACTCGGCCTTCACCGTTCGTAAGATCTCCAATGGCGAGGGTGTTGAACGTGCCTTCCAGACTCACAGCCCACTGGTTGACAGCGTTACCGTCAAGCGTCGTGGTGATGTGCGTCGTGCCAAGCTTTACTACCTGCGTGGCCTGACCGGTAAGAAGGCGCGTATCAAGGAGAAGCTCGATATCCGCCGCAACAAATAAACGGATCTCAATCTGAAACGCTAAATGCGGGCGTCCTGTGAAAACAGGGCGTCCGTATTTTTTTTGGGTGTTGCCTATGAAAATGCTATCGCAAGTCCAGACTCCTCTGCGCCTGTTGTCACTGGTGCTACTCCCCCTTATTTCGCAACCACTGTACGCAGAGACCGATGCACAGCTGCTCGATGAACTTGAGTTGATTGCTGCACGTGGTGAACCTGCGCTCGCGGCACGACTGCTTGAGCGTGTTGATCCCGCAACGGGGGTGGGGTCTTCGATGTGGCTGGAGTGGCAGTGGCAACATCTTGATCGTCTGGCGAGCGAGCAGCAGTGGCAAGAGTTGATGGCGCTGAGCGATGCGATGATCAAACAAGGGGCAGAGGCGTCGGCACAGTTGCTTCAGCTTCGGGTTAAGGCGTTTCTGGCATTGAACAAGCCGCAATTGGCGCGTGCCGAGCTACAGCGACTTATCTGGCTCAGCCTTGAAGGGACAGACAGTGATCGTGTGCAACTGTTCCGACAGCAGGTGATTGAAAGTTACCTGCAGGAGGCGCGTTTTGACGATGCGCGTGCTGCCATGGTGCGTTATCAACAGGACTATAACGACGAGAGTTATCAGTGGCGTCTGGTCGCAGCGGAGACGCTGCTGCGCAGCGGTCGATTTGGTGCGCTTGAGCCACTGTTGGCACAAACAGAGGGCGAGTCTTTCGAATTGTTACAGATGCTCGCGGCACTGCGTAGTGGGTCACGTTCTCCGACGCTGATATGGAGCGATGCTCTGGCGGTAAGTGAGCGTGAAGGTGTGAAATCACCGCGCCATTTTCTGGGTGTGGCGGTCGAAGCGGCCCAACGAAGCAACGATCTGAGTGGCTTAACTACGGCATTGGAACGCTATCTGGCGCTGGATGACGAGCAGAGCAGTTTCTTCAATTATCACAGCAACGATCTGTGGCAGGCCTATCAAACCTATGGCGAGGTGATTGCGAATGGGGCGCAGTTGCTGATCGGTCAAGATAGTGAGTGGCTAACTGAGGCGCAGCGGTTGCGGGAGACTGCGCCGCTGGAGTCTCGAGCGCTCTACGCATCGGTTTTACTGAACGCCAAAGCAGAGATGCATCAGCAGAATGCTCATACCGCCTTCGCCAGAATGGTCGGAGAGATACCAGAAGCGATGACACTACTGAAGAGGCTCTACCTCGATCGTACCCATATCTCCGATATCAAACGCCTGCCGGAGTCGGTGCGTTACCAGCTGGTCGAGGCAGGAATGGCTCAGGCTGATTCAGCGCTGCTCGATCTGATCGTTGAACTCGAAACAGCACCAGAGGGGGTTGTGAAGATCGATTGGCAATTGGCTCGAGCCGAGAGTCTGCTCTCGATCAAGCGGAATGATAGTGCCGTTTCAGAGCTATGGCTTGTCGTTGATAGTGATGAGTCGTTGGATGAGCAGCAATTTGGTCAAGTGATGGCGCTGCTGGGTCAAATGCGCGTCCTTGGGCAGTGGCAGGTGGCGATCCAGATGCAGCGCCAGTTAATCGAAAATAGCGTCCAGCCCGAGCGGCTACAGCAGCTTCGTTTCGGTCTGGCCGATCTCTATCGGGGTGCGGGCATGAATGAGCAGGCAGCGATTAGCTATCTCGCTCTGGCGCGGCCAGGGGCAGATGGTGTGCTGGAGCCTTCTGCATGGATCGCGGCGCTTGAGGCGGCTGAGGCACTTCAGGCAGCGGGTCTCTCTGAGGATGCTGTGACACTCTATCAGCGTCTGCACGACGCAACCTCTGACCCACTGAGGCGTCAGTTAATCGAACGCCAGTTAGGAAGCTGAGTAGCGAGGCAGACTGCAGTTGATACGCTAGCTATTAGGGTGAGATACGGGGCCGTCGTTGCTACGCCAGTAGGGCGGCTGGGGATCGGTATCGTCAATCAGGCGTTAGCACGAATAGAATTTCTGCCATCGCAGCAGCCCGAGCAGGATCCCGATTCAAATCTGGCCGAACAGGCCGTGACTGAGTTGCTGAACTATTTTAATGATCCAGCGGCTCCATTTACTCTCCCACTCGATCTTCACGGCACCGATTTTCAGTGCCGTGTATGGAGCTACCTGTGCACGCTTAAGGTTGGGAGTCGTGTCAGCTATGGAGATGCGGCAAAGAGACTTGCAACGGCAGCACGAGCGGTGGGTGGCGCATGCCGGGCAAATCCACTGCCGATCATCATTCCCTGTCACCGTATCGTCTCGGCACAGGGGTGGGGCGGTTACGCGGGTGAGGTGGACGGCAATAATCTCGACATCAAACGCTGGCTACTCGAACATGAGCTGCAGATAGGGACTCGCTCTTGAAATTCATCAGGATGCACCCATCTCTAGCGGGCGTATAAGAGTAAATTATTAAATGAGGGGTTTTATAGATGAGTACCGACGCACATAAAGAGACATTGGGCTTTCAGACCGAAGTGAAGCAGCTGCTACAGCTGATGATCCACTCTCTCTACTCCAATAAGGAGATCTTTCTCCGCGAGTTGGTCTCAAACGCCTCCGATGCCTGCGACAAGCTCCGCTTCGAGGGGCTCTCCGATGACGCCCTGTTCGAGGGTGATACCGATCTGAAGATCAGGGTCGCCTTCGATAAAGAGGCACGAACGGTCACCATTAGTGATAACGGTATCGGTATGAATCGCCAGGAGGTGATCGATAATATCGGCACCATCGCCAAATCGGGAACCCGCCAGTTCCTCGATTCACTGACTGGCGATCAGGCCAAAGATGCCCATATGATTGGCCAGTTTGGTGTCGGCTTCTACTCTGCCTTTATCGTCGCCGACAGGGTGACGGTGACCACCCGTCGTGCCGGTCTGACTGCCGAGCACGGTGTGCGATGGGAATCGACCGGTGAGGGTGAGTTCACCCTCGAGACCGTCGACAGCGCACAGCGCGGCACCGAGGTAGTACTGCATCTGCGCGAGGAGGACGATGAGTTCCTCGACGGTTGGCGTCTGCGCTCCATTATTCGTAAATACTCCGATCACATCACCCTGCCGATCATGATGGATAAAGAGGCAGGAGCTGAAGATGAAGAGGCGCCTGAGGAAGAGGAGAAGGTCAATAGCGCCTCTGCACTCTGGGCGCGCTCACGTAGCGAGGTCAGTGAGGAGGAGTACACCGAGTTCTACAAACATGTGAGTCATGACTTTGAAGAGCCGCTGACCCATATCCATTCTCGTGTCGAGGGCAATCTTGAGTACACCTCGCTGCTCTATATCCCCAAACGAGCACCGTTTGATCTGTGGGATCGCGATCGTCGCAATGGCATTAAGCTTTATGTGAAGCGGGTCTTCATTATGGATGATGCCGAACACCTGATGCCCAACTACCTGCGCTTTGTGAAGGGCGTGATCGACTCCAGCGACCTGCCGCTAAATGTCTCGCGTGAGATTCTGCAGCACAACAAGGCCGTTGATTCGATGCGTAACGGCTCGGTGAAGAAGGTGTTGGGTTTGCTCGAAGGTGTTGCCAAGAACGATGCGGAGAAGTATGCGATCTTCTGGAAGGAGTTCGGCAAGGTGATGAAGGAGGGGCCAGCAGAAGATTTTGCCAACCGTGAACAGATCGCCAAGCTGCTGCGCTTCTCCACTACTGAGACCGACAGCGAGGAGCAGGACGTTTCACTCGAGCAGTATCTCTCTCGCATGAAAGAGGGGCAGGATAAGATCTACTATATCGCTGCCGAGAGTTTTGCCGCAGCTAAGAATAGTCCCCATCTTGAGATCTTCCGCAAGAAGGGTATCGAGGTGGTGCTGCTGACCGATCGTGTTGATGAGTGGCTGGTCTCGAGCCTGACCGAGTTTGACGGCAAGGCGCTACAGTCTGTTGCGCGTGGTGAGCTCGACCTTGGCGAGCTGGAGGATGAAGAGGATAAAAAGGCCAAGGAGAGTGTCGAGAAGGATTTCTCTGAGCTGCTCGGTCGCGTTAAAGAGAGCCTTGGTGAACAGGTTGATGAGGTTCGCATCACTCACCGCCTGACCAGCTCTCCAGCCTGCCTGGTGAGTGGTGAGGGCGGTATGGGAGCCAATATGGAGCGTATCCTGCAGTCGGTGGGGCAGGAGATTCAGGCCTCGAAACCGATCCTCGAGCTCAATCCCGAGCATATGCTGGTGAAACGTCTTCGCGATGAGCAGGATGGTGATCGCTTCGGTGACTGGAGTTCGATTCTGTTCGATCAGGCGCTATTGGCCGAAGGTGGTCAGTTGGAAGACCCCGCCTCATTTGTGGCGCGTCTCAACCAGCTATTGATCGAACTCTCCTAAGTATTAAAAATGTGATCGTTATACGAGGGCGGCTTCGGCCGCCCTCGTTGTGCGTGGCGATCATTTGAATAGTAGTGATGAATAGATGGAAGAGGTTATGCATACACGAGGATCGAATATTCGAGCATTTCTGACGCTTCTGTTGATGGTGGTGCTGTTAAGTGGCTGTAGTGCCGGTGTCGATCTGATCGAAGGAAGTTTTACCGCGTTGGGTGATATTTCAGCCAATCCTGCTGCCTTTGAGGGAAAAAAGGTGCGAGTGAAGGGTAGAGTCGTCGTCTCAGGCAAGATGCCGTTTGCCTCAACCAGCTTCTTTACTCTAGTCGATGAACAGGGTGATGAACTGAGCGTTATCACCGAGCAGGGAACACCGGCAAACGAGATGCAGCTCTGGAGCTATGGCGTGATCGAAAATATAGCCATCGTTCAAGGCATAGGTATGGGGGGTCATTTAAAGGAGCAGCGCCGTATCTGTCAGCCAAACTGGGGTGATTGGCATACAACGCAATTGCTCTCCTGTTGGCTCGAAGAGTGAAGCTCTAGTTGCAATAGAGACACAATCTGAGCGCAAAGGGCCATATTTTCTTCGAAATCGAACCGTAATCGCCTTGCATAGGCTGTGGCTAAAAGGTAGTTTATCCCGTTAAATCAACGATTAATAACAGCAAGTAGAGTAGGGATATGACACTCAGGGCTCGTTTTACCTCAATCTCCATTATTTCAACAATTCTGACAGCATTGATTGTCTTTTTTGCCGGTCAGATGTTGTTGGAAGATGCCGAGGGGCGCTTTAATGATGCGACGGTTCGAGGCAAGAGTGTGCTCTGGTCCAAAATTGTTGCCAATCGCCTGAGTGGTTTTGAAACGGCCATTGCCGATGTGACGCGAGACCACGCCACCCTTGAGGCGTTGATGACAGGTAATGGCGATGTGGTCAAAGAGAGTCTTGATACCACTCATCTGGCTCTCTCCTCGGCCGGCATTTTAGAAAAACTCGCAATCCTCGACCTAGAAGGCAACGTGATCTATGCGGCGGGCAGTAGTTTTAGTGGTAGGACTCAAGTTCCGCTGTTTCAGGATGCGATCGCTGAAGAGAAGATCATGCTCGGTATGGTGCGCGATGACGATGGTGATATCTCCAATGCAGTCGCCTTTCCCCTCTATCTGCGCGGTAAACTGCTCGGTATCGGCCTCTATCTGAAGAGCCTGCAGTCATCCATTGACGATTTCCAACGAAATGACTCCTCAGAGGTGTTTGTCTACAGCGAGGCGGGTGAGGTGGAGCTGGTGGGAGGGCAGAACTTCCTCTCTGAGGTGGCGGTTGAGATGCCGGCACTGGGGGAGCGTATCGCGCAGATCCTGGATGACGGTGACGATATCTACACCGTCAGCATTATTCCCGTCAGTGACTACACGGGTATCCCCTTTGGCCATCTGGTGATCGCTCACAATTCAACTGAGGCCTATGCACAGCGCAAGGAGTTTCAGGAGATTGAGTACAGCGTTATTGTCATTACCATCCTACTGGCTGCGGTCATACTGCTTTGGTATATCCGCCGCTCCTTCCTGCCGCTTGATGAGTTGATTTATGTAAGCAAGCGTATCGCGGCCGGTGAGACCACCGCACGGGTCGATATCAAATCGACTGATGAGATCGGTAAACTCGGTTACGCTTTCAACAATATGGCACAGCGAATGCAGAGCAATATCGAGCGTGAGCGTGAGACGACGGAAGTGATGCACGGCAAGGTGGAGACGATTTTAAATGTAGTTATTCCCGCCTCAGAGGGTGATCTCACCGGCGAGATGATGAGCTTTAGTGGTGATGACAGTATCGATCACCTTGGATGCTCTATTGCTGTCATGATCAGCAATCTCGAGGCGCTTGTCGCCAAGGTGCAGGAGTCGGGCTTTATGGTCGGCTCATCGGCGACCCAGATCGCAGCCACATCGAAGCAGCATGAGGCGGCGGTTACCGAGCAGGCAGCCACTACTACCCAGATCAAGGCGACGGTCTCTGAAATCTCGACCACTGCGCGTGAGCTGCTCGATACCATGAGTAATGTGACTCAGGTCTCCGAGGAGACCGCCAATGCGGCTACCGATGGTCAATCGGCACTGATGTCGATGGAAGAGACGATGCACCATATGATGGAGGCAACCTCAGCAATCAGCGCCAAGCTGGCCGTACTGAGTGAGAAGGCTGGCAACATCAACAGCGTTGTTACGACCATCACCAAGGTGGCCGATCAGACCAACCTGCTCTCACTCAACGCCGCCATCGAGGCGGAGAAGGCGGGTGAATATGGCGCAGGCTTCTCGGTGGTTGCAACTGAAATTCGACGTCTGGCCGATCAGACGGCTGTCGCGACCTGGGATATCGAACAGATGGTTAAGGAGATGCAATCAGCCGTCTCCTCTGGCGTGATGGGTATGGACAAATTCTCTGATGAGGTACGCCAGGCGGTTGAGAACGTACATCAGGTCGGCTCACAGCTGGCACAGATCATCGATCAGGTACAGATGCTGACCCCCAGCTTCGAGCAGGTGCATGATGGCATGCAGTCGCAGTCACTCGGCGCGGAGCAGATCAACGATGCGATGAGCCAGCTGAGTGATGTGGCACAGAACACCGCCGAATCGCTGCGTCAGTCGGGTACCGTGATAACCCAGCTCAACGATGCTGCCCGAGGGCTGCAGGATGGTGTCTCCCGCTTCAAGGTGAAGAAGAGCAGCTGAGGCCCTCTCAATGCAACTGCTGCTTTTTCGCATCGCTGATCAGCGCTACGCCCTGGATATCAAACAGGTTGCGGAGATAGCGCCATTGACGCGACTCTCACATCTGCCCCAGGCCCCGGATTACATTGCTGGGGTGATGAACTATCGGGGCGAGCCGGTACCGGTAGTCGATATCTGTCATCTGGCTACCGGCAGCACCTGCGCAAAACGGATGAGCACCCGCACCGTACTGGTTAACTACCCACTCACCGATGGTGATATCCGTGTGCTGGGATTGTTGGCGGAGGGTGCAACTGAAATCCTGCAACGCGAGCGTGATCAGTTCAGTGATCCCGGCGTAGTACAACCCAATGCGCCCTATCTGGGTGATGTACTCAATGAGGCGGGTGAGATGATCCAGCTGGTCGATGTTGATGCGCTGCTTAATGATGAGGTGCGCGCCATCATTTTTACCGATCGTGCTGATGTGAGTGGCGCTTCATGAGTCAGCAAAAGATCGAGTCACTACTAAAACAGCGGATTGGTCTAAATCCGTCCTCAGTCGGTTCGGTGACGATTGAACATGCGGTTCGCAAGCGTATGTCGAGTGGTGGGATAGAGGATATTACTCGCTACG
This sequence comes from Solemya pervernicosa gill symbiont, assembly GCF_002020875.1. Taxonomy (NCBI): domain Bacteria; kingdom Pseudomonadati; phylum Pseudomonadota; class Gammaproteobacteria; species Solemya pervernicosa gill symbiont. Next base: position 54,693 of record NZ_MPRL01000014.1, read on the forward strand.
TCGAGCTGGTGAGTGAGTCGCAGAAGGAGTTCGAACTACTCATTGATGAGGTGGTGGTTCCTGAAACGTGGTTTTTCCGCTCAGCCGAGGCGTTTGATTCGCTGGTGCGCTATGTGCGAGATGAGTGGTTGTTGCAGAACCCTGGAAAGTGTTGTCGTCTGCTGAGTATCCCCTGTTCCAGCGGTGAAGAGCCTTACTCAATGGCGATGGCCCTGCTCGGTGCGGGGGTGCCGGCAGGTAGTTTCCATATCGATGCGGTCGATGTCAGTCAGCATAATCTGCACAATGCGAAAAAAGCGATCTACGGTAACGGCTCGTTTCGTTCGCAGGATCTGAAGTTTCGTGATCGTTATTTTAGCCGCAATGATGAGCATCACTATCGACTGCATCGCTCGGTTAGTTCAGTGGTCAGCTTTCACCACGCCAACCTGTTTGATACCGACCTGATGCGAGATGCGGCCAGTTATCAGGTGATATTCTGTCGCAATCTGTTGATCTATTTCGATCGCAGCACGCAAGTACGTGCCGTCTCCGTGCTACGAGGATTATTAGACGCCGAGGGTGTGCTCTTTATGGGGCATGCCGAAACGGGCTCCTTTCTCAAGGGTTGGCATCCGTCACTGCGTTTTCCGCTCTCCTTTGCCTATCGAAAATTTGATGATGGGGCGTTGAGTGGCCGCAAAAAACGTCTCTTCCAGCCGCGCAGCCTAAAGAGTCAGCTGGAACCAACAAGATCAACAACAGCGCATACGAAAACAGCAGTTAGTGATGCGCCTCTACCCTTTGCAGGTGAGGCTCCCAAGCAGCGTTCAGCTTCGGAAGAGCCGCTGCAGCGAGCGGCCCGGGTGGCAACGGTTGAGGTGGAGGTGAATCAAGAAATCTCAATCGAGCAGGCTCGTGCTCTTGCCGATAATGGTGATATGCAAGCTGCTTCAGTCTGCTGTCAGCAACTTATCGATATCAACGGCAGTGATGCAGAGGCATTTTACCTGCTCGCTACCATCCATCAGGCGGATGGGGATCTTGGCGGTGCTGAGAGTCTGCTGCGCAAAGCGCTCTATCTCGATCCTGGACACTATGAGGTGGTAGTTCACCTGGCAACCATCATGGAGCGTCAGGGTGACCTGGATGCCTCAAGGCGTTTTCGCCAGCGCGCAGAGCGCCTGGGTGATCGCCTCAACAGTGGAGTGTCGGTCGAATGATATCGGAACAGGAGAGCGATCTGACAACGATCGACGACTGCTGGAACCGGATTGGTGTCTGGAGCCGTGAAGAGTCACGCTGTCCGGAGCTTGAGCGCTACGTGCACTGTCGCAACTGTCCCACCTTCGCCAGAGCCGGACGACATGTGCTTGAGAACCGGGTTGCCGATGACTATATGCGCGAGTGGGCCGATATCTACGCGCAGAACAAACAGACCCGCGCCATCGATAATCGTTCGGTGGTGATCTTTCGCATCGGTGATGAGTGGTTTGCGTTGCCGACGAAGAAGATTCGGGAGATATCAGAACTTCGTGAAATCCACACCATTCCCCACACCCTCTCCAAGGGGAGTACGTGTGTACTGCGAGGTCTGGTGAACGTGGATGGAGAGCTCAAACTCTGTGTTTCGCTGGGAAATCTGCTGGCACTGGATAAAGGCACCCTGACCAATAATCGCGTGATCAATATTTCACACCAGCGGATGATCGTTGCCAGCTATGAGGGGGGCGATTTTGTCTTCCCAGTGAGTGAGGTCACCGGTACCTATCGCTTCCATGAAGATGAGATGAGAGCGGCACCCGCTACTATCGGCCAGGCCAAGGGAACCTATACCGAGGGGATGGTCGAATACAACGGTAAACAGATCGCCTGTCTTGATGACGAACTACTCTTCTACTCGCTAGAGAGGGGGCTTGCGTGAGCGGCGGTGATCTAAGCGGTTTCTCGATGTTCGATCTCTTCAAACAGGAAGTGGATAGCCATAACCAGACCCTAAATGAAGGGTTGCTGGCGCTCGAGCAGAACCCCAGTGCCGTTGAGGGGATCGATGCGTTGATGCGAGCTGCTCACTCGATCAAGGGTGCTGCACGCATGGTCGGCGTCGAAGTTGCCGTCTCCATTGCCCATGTGATGGAAGATCTGCTGGTTGCCGCACAACGCGGTGACCTGCAGCTGGGTACTGAGCATATCGATGCGCTGCTCAAGGGGGTCGATCTACTGGGGCAGATCGGTACGCTCGATGAGGACGGTGTTGCCGGTTGGAGTGATGCCAATAGCGCAGCCGTTGAGGCAGCTACCGCTCAACTTGCAGCAATTGTTAGTGCCGATACTGAACAGCCCGTAGCGGCGAAGGCCGCGCCAGAGCAGTCTCCCACCGTAGAACCTGTCCCAGCGAAATCGCAGCCTGCCATCTCTGCTGCCGACGCGACCATGCTGGGACTGTTCCGCCAGGAGGTGGAGGCCCACAACAAGACCCTCACCGATGGTCTGCTGGCACTCGAGCAGGATCCCGGTTTGCTTGATGATCTGGAGTCGATGATGCGTGCCGCCCACTCGATCAAGGGTGCGGCACGGATGGTCGGTGTCGATGCAGCGGTGGGCGTGGCGCACGTGATGGAGGATCTGTTTGTTGCAGCCCAACAGGGGCAGCTCCTGCTTGCGACAGAGCATGTCGATGAACTGCTGAAGAGTGTCGATCTGCTTGGCCAGATCGGTGAACTCGACGGTGAGTTGATTGCGAGTTGGAGCGAGCAGAATAGTGAACAGGTTGCGACACGAGTCGCCGCACTTGAAGCGCTGCTGGCGGGTGAGGAGAGCGAGCAGAAATCAGCGCCAGAACCTGTTGCGAGCACGACAGCACCAGCAGCGGTCAACCTGGCCGATGCCACCATGCTGGGTCTGTTCCGTGTTGAGATCGAAACCCATAACAAGACCCTCACCGAGGCACTGCTGGCACTGGAAAAGGCCCCCTCGTCGGCGGAAGATCTGGAGTCGATGATGCGCGCGGCCCACTCGATTAAGGGTGCTGCGCGGATGGTCGGTGTTGATGCCGCTGTACGAGTCGCGCATGTGATGGAAGACGTTTTTGTCGCTGCACAGAAGGGTGAACTAGATCTACTTGAGTGGCATATCGATACGTTGTTAAAAGGCGTCGATATGTTGGGGCAGATTGGTGCGCAGGATGATGCAGTACTGATTAGCTGGCAGCACGATAACGCCAACGAGGTTGCGGCACTTGAGTCGCAGTTGCAGCGACTGCTTGACCCTGATGCCGAGCCTCCCGCCGCCCCGGCGGTTGAACAGCTGGCTCCAGTAGAGACAGACGCTGAAAGGAGCGCTCTCATCACGGCTGAATCTGATTCGGCCACATCAGAAAGAAGCGCCTCTCCCGCCGCTGACAAACCCTCAGCGAAAAAGAGTAGTGACAGTTCGCTACGCGTTACCGCCAGCGTGCTTAATCGCCTGATGGGTTACGCCGGTGAGGCGCAGGTCGAGGCGGGTAATCTGCGCCCCTTTGCTGAGTCGCTGCTGAAGCTGCGTCATCGTCAGGTTGAGCTGCTCGGTGTGTTGGAGGAGCTCAATGAGGCGATGGAGGGAGCCGAGGTTGATGAGTTCGGTCTCAGTCTGCTCGGTACGGCGATAGACAAGGCGGGCGAATGTCGTCAGATCCTGACCGAGCGCCTGACCGATCTCGACGCCTTTGAGCGACGTAATACCCGACTCGCTGATCGACTCTCACGAGAGGTTATCTCTAGCCGCATGCGCCCCTTCATTGAGGGTGTACACGGTTTTAACCGCATGGTCCGTGATATCTCCAAGTCGCTCGGTAAAGAGGTGAAGTTCGAGATTCGCGGCAAGGATACCAAGGTCGATCGTGACATCCTCGACAAGATTGAGGCGCCGCTCAACCACATGGTGCGTAATGCACTCGATCATGGCCTGGAGACCCCCGAGGAGCGTCTGGCGGCGGGTAAACCGGCCGAGGGACGGTTGCTGCTTGAGGCAGTACACAACTCCGGCATGCTCTCCATTATCGTTAAGGATGATGGGCGCGGCGTCGATCAGGAGGCGCTGCGTAAAAAGATAGTGGCGCGCGGCATGGTGAGCGAACAGATGGCGACAGACCTATCGGAGTCAGAGCTGCTCGATTTTCTGTTCCTGCCCAGCTTCTCCACCCGTGAGCAGGTCTCGGAGATTTCGGGGCGTGGTGTTGGCCTCGATGTGGTGCACAGTACGATGCAGGAGATGCGCGGTGTGCTGCACGCCACCTCAACCCTGGGTGAAGGGATGCGCATCCATCTGCAGCTACCACTCAGCCTCTCAACGATACGTGCCCTGATGATTGATGTGGGTGGTGAGAGTTATGCGGTTCCGCTGGCGCGCATCGAGCGGACCATGATGGTGCCGCGCGATCAGCTCAAGATCATGGAGGGGCGCCAATATGTGATTGTCGATGAGGCGAGTATTGGGCTGCTGCAGGCGCATCAGGTGCTTGAGGTTGAGGGGCATACGAATAGCAACGAGCTACTGCCGGTGATTGTCATTGGTGACCGTAACCGCCATTACGGCGTCGTCGTCGAACAGTTCCTCGGTGAGCGTAATCTGGTGGTACAGGTGCTCGACGCCAGGCTCGGCAAGGTACAGGACATTGCAGCGGCCTCGATTCTTGAAGATGGTACGCCGACGCTGATTATTGATGTCGACGATATGCTGCGCTCGATTGAACTGCTTATCTCCGGTGGTCGCCTGATGCATGTCGGCGAGGGCGTGGGTGAGAAGGCCGCGCCGCAGCAGGGTAAACGGATTCTGGTGGTCGATGATTCGATCACGGTGCGTGAGGTTGAGCGCAACATGCTCGAGACCAAGGGTTACAGTGTCGATGTGGCTGTCGATGGCATGGATGGCTGGAATGCGATCCGTGTCGGTAACTACGATCTGGTCATCAGTGATGTCGATATGCCACGCATGAATGGCATCGAGTTTGTTAGCAAAATCAAGAGTGATGCCCGTCTCAGTAGCACACCGACGATGATCGTCTCCTACAAGGATCGTGAGGAGGATCGTCAGCGCGGGTTAGAGGCTGGTGCTGACTACTATCTGGCCAAGGGTAGCTTCCACGATGAGACCCTGATCGAGGCCGTGGTCGATCTGATAGGAGAGGCGTAGCGCTCGGTAGTAGGGATAGGCTACGATTCCATTATGCGAATAGCGATTGTTAACGATTCAGTACTTGCGCTGGAGGGTCTCCGGCGCGTTATCTCCATGGTTCCCGAGTACCAGCTCATCTGGATGGCGCACGATGGTGCCGAGGCGGTAGAACGCTGCGCTGAGGATCTGCCCGATCTGATCCTGATGGATCTGATTATGCCGGTAATGGACGGTGTTGAGGCGTCACGGAAGATTATGCAGGCAACCCCCTGCGCAATTCTGGTGGTCACAGCAACGGTCAAAGGCAATGCTGCACTGGTCTTTGAGGCGATGGGGGCGGGTGCGCTCGATGCGGTCAATACGCCCGTGCTGGGTGCCGATGGAAATGCTGAGGGTAAGGATGCCCTGCTGCGAAAGATTAAGCTGGTTGGCACCCTGATTTCGCAACACAGCGAAAGTACGGTGGCGGCCGTTGACAGCAACCTCCCTGCCGTCAGCGATAGTAGCTGTCTGATTGCCATTGGCGCATCCACCGGTGGTCCCGCTGCACTCGCCGACCTGCTGGCCAAGCTGCCAGCTGACTTTCCCGCCGCGATTCTGATCTCGCAACATGTTGATGAGCAGTTTGTTGAGAGTTTCGCCGTGTGGCTCGACGGCCAGACCGATCTGAAGGTCCGTCTGGCCGCGGAAGGTGACAAGGTTGAGACGGGCACGGTGCTGATATCACCCTCAAACCATCACATGATTATGCAAGATGGATCACATGTCCGACTGAGTGAGCAGGTCAGTGATGCTCCCTACCATCCCTCGATCAACGCACTGTTTGATAGTGTTGCCTATAACTGGCGCGGTTGCGGTTACGGAGTGTTGATGACTGGCATGGGCTGGGACGGCGCTGCTGGGTTGCTCTCGATGCGGCGTGAGGGTTTCCACACCATCGCTCAGGATCAGACTAGCTGTGCCGTCTATGGCATGCCAAAGAAGGCCGTTGAGCTAGGTGCAGCCGATGAAGTGGTTGCGCTGGATGCATTGGCCAGTCGCCTGATTGCCCTGGTTACCGGGCGACAGAGTGGATGCAAGATTCCACAGGCACTCTAGTTCAAGCCTCAAACAGATACCCCGTTTATTTATGCCCGAGCAAGACTCCAAACTGAGACTCGATAAGTGGCTCTGGGCCGCACGTTTTTTCAAGACACGGCGTATTGCTGTTGAGGCGATTGATGGTGGTAAGGTCCATCTCAACGGTGCCCGGACCAAAGCGTCACGGACGGTTAAAGTCGGAGACGAGCTGAGTATCCATCGTGGTCATGAGGAGTACATAGTGACTATCGACGGACTCGCTGAGCGTCGCGGTCCGGCCAAAGAGGCGCAGTTGCTCTATAGCGAACATGAGCAGAGTCGTGAAAAACGTGAGCGGGAGGCCGAGCAGCGACGACTGCTCGCCAGCACCATGCCACCCTCCGACCATCGCCCCGATAAACGTGCGCGGCGAAAGATCGTCCGTTTCACGCGACGTGAACGTAAATAAGAAAACGCTTATACTGTCGTCAGATATCAGAGAGAGTGGGGTGTGAAGATTACGCCACCATTCGCAACTATTGGTGGGCAGGGTGCGGTAAATAGATCGTACGCTACTGAATTTATTGGACTTCATGGCTTTGAAGTCACGACTTACGGAGTTAACTTGCAATGGCCTCTATTGAACTCACTCAGGACAATTTTGACGAAATTATTACTAACAATGAGATCGTATTGATCGATTTCTGGGCAACCTGGTGCGGTCCGTGCCAGACATTTGGCCCCATTTTCGAGGAGACTTCAGAGAAGTATCCCGATGCCATCTTCGCCAAGGTCAATACCGAAGATCAGCAGGAGATTGCCGGACACTTTCAGATCCGCTCTATCCCGACCCTGATGATTTTCCGTGAGCAGATTATCGTCTTCTCACAGGCAGGCGCACTGCCAGCCAGTGGTCTGGAGCAGGTGATCGACAAGGTTAAAGATCTCGATATGGCAGATGTGCGTAAGCAGATCGAGTCCCAGATGGCGGATCAGCAACAGGAGGGTTAATTCTCCTCTCTGTCCCATAAAAAACCCGGCCTTGGCCGGGTTTTTTATGGGATTAATTTGGTTTTTCGTGTGATGGAGACACTTGTACAAGTAGGCGTGGCTTGTTACTGCATTATTGATGCATTCTGGCATCCTGTGAAGATTCAGAACTATGGATGGTAGCTATCAATGTGTTGTTGGGCTGCTGGAATCGTTTCACTGCAGTATTTTCTAACTCTCTTGCTGTTTCTCGTGTCACAGAATTTGATGACTTCTGGGAGAGAGTTCTTTAGTGCTATTGCAATAACTTCTTGTGCAACTCGGATTGACTAATCGTTTTCTTTTTCAAGTTCATCCGATAATTTGACGAGTACCCAGTAGTTGTTTAATGGTTCCCGGAATAGAGCATCTTCGGCGGCTAAGTTGTAAAGCCCTTCCATAGTACTTAGAAAATCTTTTCTGAGTGCTTGTTGAGTATCTTTGATTTCCTTTTCCAGTAAATAGTGGCTGCTACTAGCGCCCAGAATTGCACTGATAATAGCGATTAGTGATATGAATATTGCGGCTGATAGATTCTTAAACATTGAGGTTCCTTTTCGGATATATCCTTACTATTGAGTCGTGCAAATTGGCCCTATTCTACGCAACGCAGTTAATAAATGGCCAAAGGCAATGTCGTCTTTGATTTGGAGATGGTTTGGAATAGCAAACGCTTAGGTTTACTAGACCTACAGATCTTCCTAGCCATTCAATTTTTAAGGGTGTTTCGGCCAGTACAGTACTTGTATTTCACACGAATACCTCAATAAATCTAATCCATAATGGTAATGTCTGGATCGCTCGGGCATTATTGAGTGTAATAGTAGGATATAGCTGTTTTCTAACGTAGTAGCGTGAATTAGAGGTAGAGAGAGTATGCGGCCATCGCAACTGTTGACCGTCCTGGAGCGTGAATTTCTGAGTGCACGCACCGGTCAGCACACCCCTGTCATGATGTGGGGCGCCCCTGGCGTCGGAAAGTCTCAGATCGTCTCCGAAATCGCCGAGAAACACGGTGTACCACTGGTCGATATTCGTCTCTCGCAGATGGAGCCGAGCGACCTGCGCGGTATCCCGTTCCGCAGCGATGAGCATGTTGAGTGGGCAATCCCCTCGATGTTGCCCGATGCCGAGCGTCATGGTGCCGAGGGCATCCTGTTTCTCGATGAGATCACCTCGGCACCACCGAGTGTTTCGGCCGCCGCCTATCAGCTGATTCTCGATCGTCGCCTCGGTGAGTACTACATTCCCGAGGGGTGGGCGATCTTTGCCGCCGGTAATCGCCAGGGTGACCGCGGTGTGACCTACAGCATGCCGGCACCGCTAGCCAACCGTTTCTCCCACTTTGAGCTGGAGGTTAACCTCGACGACTGGGTCTCCTGGGCCTATGCCAACGGCATTGATGAGCGGTTGATCGCCTTCCTGCGTTTCCGCCCCGAACTGTTGTTCGATTTTGATCCGGCACACAATCCAGTCGCCTTCCCCTCGCCACGTACCTGGGAGTTTGCCCATCGTGGTCTACAGAAGTTTGGCGATCACAATGAGCTGCTCTCACCGGCGCTGCAGTCGTGTGTGGGGCCTGCGGCCGGTATCGAGCTGGCCGCCTTTATCGACAATATGGAGAAGCTGCCCGATATCGATGCGATCATCAGTGGCGATAGTCTCGATGTACCCAAGGAGGTCGATCTGCAGTACGCGGTCGCCTCGGCGTTGGTCGCCCGTGCGCTGCAGGCGAAGGGGAGTGAGAATGCCAACACCACCTTTGGTCATATCCTCGACTATGCCAGAGGTTTTCGTCAGCGTGAGATGGGAGTGATGTTGGTTTCTGATATGCACCGGGCGATTGGTCAGGACCTCTTCAGCGTGCCGCAGTTCTCGCACTGGGCGAAGGCGGTCGCTGACGTAATGTTGTTCGAGGGGTAGGCGTGGCCGATTCTGTCGAGACCAAACTGAGCGCGGCCCGCACGCGCCTGATTCTCGACAAACCGTTTCTCGGTGCGCTGGTGATGCGTTTGCCGATGGTCGAGGCCAATCCCGACTGGTGTGCGACGACTGCCACCGATGCACGTAGCTTCTACTTCAATCGCAGCTATATCGAAGATCTCTCGGTCTCACAGACTCAGTTTGTGCTCGCTCATGAGGCGCTGCACTGCGCATTGTCACACTTCTCTCGCCGACAATACCGGGTCAAACACCGCTGGGATCTCGCATGTGATTTCGCTGTCAATCCGTTACTGCTTCGCGATGATCTGATTCCTCCGCCTAACGCCATCGTTATCGAAGAGTATGACGATATGACGGCCGAGGAGATCTACCCCCTTATCGACGATAAGGATGATTCCGAACTACTCGATCAGCACCTCTATGATGGTGACAATGAGGGCGAGGAGCAGAACAACAGCCAGGGTAGTCAGGGTGGTAGTGGCTCTGAGAAGGAGCTCGATGATAACGAACCCGGCGGTTCCAAAGGGGCCAAGGCGCCACCACCACTCTCGGTCGAGGAGCAGCAGCAGCTTGAGGTGCAGTGGCGTCAGCGAATGGCGAGTGCCGCCCAGCAGGCGCTACAGGCGGGCAAGCTGAGTGGGGCGATGGCGCGCATGGTCGATCACATGCTGCAGCCACAGCTGCCGTGGCGCATGCTGCTGGCGCGTTACATGACCGCCACCGCTCGTGATGACTACAGCTATTCTCGCCCCTCGCGGCGTGAGGGCGATGCGATCTTCCCGTCGCTGCGTAGTGCCGAGATTGAGGTGGTGGTGGTGCTCGATACCAGCGGTTCAGTGAATGATCGAGAGATCAGTGAATTTCTCTCCGAGGTGAACTCCATCAAGGCGCAGACCCGCGCCAACATTACCCTACACGCCTGTGATGCCGCGCTCTCACCCAAGGGGCCCTGGTCCTTTCAGCCGTGGGAGGAGTGCGCCCTGCCTGAGGAGCTGGAGGGCGGTGGCGGATCCGATTTCCGTCCCATTTTCGAGTGGCTCGATCGTGAGGGGCGGAGCCCCAATCTGCTGGTCTACTTCACCGATGCGCTGGGCGATTTCCCTGAGATTGAACCCAATCTGCCGGTAATCTGGCTGGTGAAGGGTAAGGCCAGGGTGCCCTGGGGGCAGCGCGTACAGCTCAACTGATGGTGTATGGTTTGTCTGATGGCAGAGATGATTTCAGGAGTGATAGTTGGAACTGAGTAGTGAAGATTCGCTGCGCCTCAACGTGATGCTCGTGACCGCCGAGGCGATCCGCATCGACGAACATGCGATGGTTGTTCACGGCCTCACCGGTGAGGATGAGGCGCGTGTGAAGCTCAATCCGACCGGGCGCGATGAGCAGTATCTGAGCGCTGTGCGCGAACTGCTCTCCACCCATGCGCTCGACTCCCCGCAGGGTTATCCCGTCTTTCTGCGCCGCTGGGCGCGGATGGGGCAGATCTCCAATTCACCACTCGACAAACTGCTGCTAATCGGCGAGCCGGAGGCTGTGATTGCAGTCGCCTGCGCACCTGATTTGACCGATGATCTGGCTCGTCTCGCCTGGTGGGCCTCGCCGACTGCTGAGGTGGCGGGGCGCATGCTTGAGAATGAAGCGGTGCGTGATGGGGTGATGGGACCGGTGCTGGCTGAATATCTGGCCGAGTTTCTACCCTTTGAGAGTGAACCAGAGCAGATGCTGCGCAGCGTGAGGCTGATTCTGCGCCCCGGTCTGATCGATGAGAAGATGCGCGCCAAACTGTGGGACACCGGTCGTACCCGCAAGGCCTATCGGGTCGGTTTTCTGGAGAAAATGCCCAATGAGCTACCGCAGCAACTCACCCCACGTAGCGACTACCCACGCTACCTCGAGCAGCTGCAGCAGCTACAGCAGCAGGGCAATCGTACCGCTGGGGTGATGCTGCGCGCACTCGATCAGCGCGGCCAGAGTTTTCTCGATGCCTGCCAGGATGTGCTGCGCCGTCCCGGTGATCAGGATGTTGTGGCTGCGCTGTTTGATGCGATCGGTAGTTACTTTGCAGAACTGCGTAGTGATGTGGAGCAGTTCCGCGATATGTCACTACTGCTTGAATACGCTGCTCAGGTACTCGAGTCGGAGGATGAGCGTGTGTCGTTAATCTCAGCTATTCCCGAGCTTCGTGAAGAGCTGCTTGCGGCAGTGGCCTTGGCTCATATCGATGAGGGGGTGCTGATTCCGCTCTTCTCCCACTCTGATGCAGTTGGTACTCTACTGCGCAAGAAGCTGATCCCGATTACCGATCCGCTGGTCGAACTGTTCCAGACGCTACGTACACCACGAGATTAGAACATCATGCCTCCCCATATTGAGATCGTCCGTGTTGCTCTTATTGTCGAAGTGAGGTTGCTACCGGAGACTCTTGAGGAGCACGTCGGTTACCCACCGTTGCATCTGGGCGAGGTGTTGGCGAGTCAGGTAGATGCATCGGTCAACGCCAGTGGCATGGGCTACTATCCACCGCTGAAGCAGTTGCAGGGTGATCCGGCGATCGAGTCCGATCTGCTGGGGCTGCTCGAGGAGCTTGCCTGGCATGCGAGTGAATATGCACGTGTAGAGTTTCGTCGTCATTTGCGCCCAGCCTTCTCCTACCTCAAGATTGAGTCGGTACAATCGACCTCCTATACCATGCCGCGTGCACGCCCCGGTCGCGCCAATGCGTTAATTGAGCTGGCCAGACACTACGCGCCCGACTCGGTGAGGGTTGAATTGATGACGAGCTCACTGACCCGTGATGAGGGGGGGGATGAGAGTCACGCGGCGATGGTGGAACTCACCTCACAGAAGGTTCAGCGTAGCCTCTCGCAGTATTTCGATCAGATTGAGGTATGCAACGCCCGAGTGGTAGACCCTACTAGTTAAGTAGATGCTGATAGACCCTGGAAACTGTGACCTGTGCACGGACCTGACAGGTTGCTGACATTAGTATTAAGAACAATAAGAACAGGAGTTTCACTATGGCGATTTCGTCGACGATAAGAAGGGAGCTTGACGGACTAGGCGTCGCCTATCGTCAGATAATTCATCCGCGCACCATGAGTCTTGAACAGGCAGCTGAAGCGGCCGATGTTGAGCAGCAGGAGATGGCGCGTGGGGTACTGCTCAAAGATGAGCAGGGTATCGTAATGGCGGTACTGCCGGTCAGCCATGTCATCAACTTCCACTCCCTCAAGGAGCTGCTCGGCCGCACACTCGAGATGAGTGGGGTAAACGGCATGAGTGAACAGTTCTCCGATTGCGAGGAGGGTTCGATCCCGCCCTTTGGCAGTCTGTTTGGTATTGAGACCATTGTCGATGAGTCGCTTGCGGGGCTCAGCAAGGTCTATTTTGAACCGGGTAGCCACACGACCCTGATTGAGCTGGGCGGCACCGATTTTGGCAATTTGCAGAAAAGCGCCCGTTTTGCCAGCTTCTCCACCTCATCGCACGATCTAAAAGTCAGGCAGGCGAAAGAGCAGGGTGGCCCGATCGTGCTGCCCGAGGTTGAGGGGCTTACACCTCTTGCCGAGGTAAAAAAACGGATCGAGGGGCTCTATAAACTGCCTGCGATGCCGGAGATGGCGCGTCGTATTCTCAAGCTGCGTGATGATCCAAATGCGGGTGCCAAGGAGCTGGCCTCGATCGTTGAACTCGATCCCAGTCTCGCCGCGCAGGTGATTCGCTACGCCAACTCGCCGCTGTTCGGTTATGCCGGCAAGCTTGATACCCTGCAGGAGGCGATCGCCAGGGTGCTCGGTTTTGAGGCGGTACTCAATATGGCTCTGGGTCTCTCTGCCGGAGGTACGCTACGCAATCCGCCCGACGGCCCACTCGGACTCAACGCCTTCTGGAAACACGCCACCTACTGTGCCGCCGCCTGTCAGATGCTAGCCAAGATGATGCCCAAGGGTAAGCGGCCAAAACTTGGTATGGCCTACCTCACCGGTCTTTTGCACAACTTCGGTTTCCTGATGCTTGGCCACATCTTCATGCCAGAGTTCTTCCTGCTCAACAAGATGGTCGCCGCGAATCCCGAAACCCCCATCACGGTGCTGGAGAAGCGCATGATCGGTATGGGTGATGCGCAGAATGTACTTAGCATGGGGCACGCTGAGGTGGGTGCCTGGTTGATGGAGAGCTGGGAGATGCCGGAGGAGCTGATCGTCAGTATGCGTGAGCATCATAATGCCGACTACACCAGTGAGTACGCCGTCTACGCACAGCTGATTCTGCTCGCCAATACCCTGCTCAAGGGGCACGACATCGGCGATGCCGATAGTGATGAGATCTCACCTGCGATACTCGAAGCGCTTGGGCTTGAAGAGGATCAGGTAATTGAGGCGATGGTGGAATTCATGGAGAACTCTAGCAACCTGGACGATCTGGCCTCTCAGTTAGCTGCCTGATTAACAGTTAGCAAAAAAAGCGGCGACGGCCTGTTGGCCCCGCCGCTTTTTTATTGCCTGGTATTTATTAGATAAATAACAATAAGATAGTGTTTGTTTGTGGGCTTGAAGCCGAATGATTGATGGCCTGTTCAGCCGTTGTTATACCCATAAAGTGAGTGGATTCCCGCATCCAAACAGTGAATAGGTGGCGCAGCCCTCGGGTGGCATAATCGAGGGGTCTACCAAGCGAAGTTTCCAGGAGAATAAGAACTATGAGAATCATACTGTTGGGCGGGCCGGGTGCCGGTAAGGGTACCCAGGCCAACGTCATTAAAGAGAAGTACAACATTCCACAGATCTCCACCGGCGACATGCTGCGTGCCCACGTCAAGCAGGGTACCGAGCTCGGTGTGGCGGCGAAGAAGATTATGGATGAGGGCGGTCTTGTCTCGGATGACATCATCATGGGCATGGTAAAGGCGCGTATTACTGAAGATGACTGCAAGAACGGATACCTGTTCGACGGTTTCCCACGAACCATCCCTCAGGCCGAGGCGTTGAAGGCTGAGGGTGTTGAGGTTGATGCCGTGGTTGAGATTGATGTGCCTGATGGTGAGATCATCACCCGTATGAGTGGCCGTCGTGTGCACATGGCATCGGGTCGTACCTACCACGTTACCTTTAATCCACCCAAGGTCGAGGGTAAGGATGATGAGACCGGTGAAGATCTGATCCAGCGTGATGACGATCAGGAAGAGACCGTGAAGGCACGTCTCAAGGTCTATCACGACCAGACCGAGCCGCTAGTCGCCTTCTACTCGAAGTGGGCCGAGGCTGGTGAGGCCGGAGCGCCGAAATACATCAAGGTCAACGGTGTTGGAAAGCTCGATGAAATTACCGGTGCCATCATGGATGGGCTGGCAAGCGTATAATCGCACCGCTAGTGTGATCTACACTGAGGAACGCCCCAGCGATGGGGCGTTTTTTATTGGGGATTGTTTTGTATTAGGCTGTTGGCAAAGCATGCGGTGTCTAGGGATTTGAAACTGAAAATAATAATAAAACTGGTTGTGATAGTCGGGCTGCTGTTAGGAGCGGGCTATCAACTGTTGCCCCTTCTCGAGCAGAATGTGGTAACCCTCCATCATGCGCCAGACTCACAGATACAACTGGATGCTGATCTGACGCTCAATATCACCGGTACAATCGCAGGCCCTCAGCGGGATCTGCACTACCGTATTAATGGTAGCGCCTGGCAGCCGATCCCTCACGACAAGCTTCGCGCCTCATTCCCCAATTTCACTCTGGAGATCGCCTCATCGCAATTGATGATAGGTGAGAACTGTATCGGCTTTGACGTGCCAGTTACCTATCAGTCGATGCAGTTAGAGGGGCGGCAGCGCTGTTTCGACTACCAGCCACGTGCGATGCAGTTACCGTTCACCGTCGACTGGGCAGATGAAACGCTGAATGTTCAGGATGGACATTGGGAGGTGGTGCGGGATCAGCATGGTGCGACTGTTCGACCAGTACCCGGTAGTGAAGACTATGACCGCATTCTACTTGTCAGTGGGGCGTTTGCGGGTCCACGACGTGTCGAGACGCAGTTGGTTTTTCGCCAGGCGACGAATGGTAAAAAACCGTTCGGTTTTGGTGTGTTGCCGCTCTGGGGTGGTCATCCCGATCAGCCGGGGCACTACCCGAGACGTGGCTGGCGTTTTGGGCTTGGCTGGTACTACTCCAGATATCCAGGTATCGGAGTGGAGCTGTCAGAACAACTGGTGGATAGTCCAGCGCGGTTTGCCAAGCAGTTACAGAATTTCACCATCACGCCCAACCAGCCCTATAACCTGATCATTGAAGCGGAGTGGCAGCGGGACCAGCAACCCGCCGTTGTCGAGCTCAGGATGAAGTGGTGGCCTGAGGGTGAGTCCGAGCCCGTCCATTGGATCAGTGTGCAGGAGAGGGCTGAGGATGTGCTGCCTTCACACGATTACGCTGTGGCGCTGCTGGCACATAGGACTCAGGTTGAATTTGGGTCCGTCAGAGTGATGCCGATTGTGTCTGCGCATGGAGGGGAGTAGTCGCGTGAATATCTACGGCGTAGCTACGGTTTCTGCTGGAATCGATTGTTTATGATGAAGGTCGCAATCCTTGCGGGAGGGAAGGGAACTCGTTTGAGTGAAGAGACGACGATCCGGCCCAAGCCGATGGTAGAGATTGGGGGTGAACCGATTCTGCACCACATCATGCGTTACTACGCCGCCCATGGTTTTTCTGAATTTGTTATCGCGACGGGCTATCTGGGCGAACAGATTGTCGACCACTTCTGTTCCAGGGGTGAGGTTGTTGATGGACCGGCCGGCGCTGTACGGGTGGTAGGTTGCGATGATGAAGCGTGGATCATCGATCTGGTTGATACCGGCACTGAGACCAATACTGGTGGGCGTATTAAACGCCTGGCACCCTATCTGAGTGACGCAACCTTTATGCTCACCTGGGGTGATGGTCTGGCTGATGTCGATCTCGCTGCGCTGACGGCCTTCCATCGTCAACATGGTGGCCACGCCACGGTGACCGCCGTGCATCCTCCGGCGAGATTTGGCAGACTGTCGCTCGATCAGGAGAGGGTCACCGCCTTTGCGGAGAAAACGGTTGATCCTGACGAGTGGATCAATGGCGCTTTCTTTGTGCTGGAGCCTGCTGTGTTTGGCTATATCGAAGGTGATTCAACCCTCTGGGAGGGGGCGCCGCTTGAAGAGCTGAGCCGTGACGGTCAGCTGCTGGCCTATCGTCACGAGGGTTTTTGGCAGTGCATGGATACGCTCCACGAAAAAGAGATGTTGAATAAGATATGGAGCCGCGGCGATGCACCGTGGCTCGTGAAAGGAAATCATTAGTAATGAAAGTTTTGATTACTGGCCATAACGGTTATATAGGCACTCTGCTTACGCCAATGCTGCAGCAGGCAGGACACGAGCTTTTCGGTATCGATAGCTATCTCTTTGAGCCCTGTTGGTTTGGTCCTGAAACAGCCGATATCCCCTCGTTGCGGCTCGATATTCGTGACATTGAGCTACACCATCTCAATGGATATGACGCAGTGATACATCTCGCCGGGCTCTCCAATGATCCGCTCGGCGATCTCAATCCCGAATGCACCTACGCGATTAACCATCGCGCTTCGGTACGTGTCGCTCAGCTCGCCAAACAGGCGGGTGTCAGCCGCTTTATCCACGCCTCCACCTGCAGTCTCTATGGTGCGGCAGGTAATGAGTTCCTCGACGAAGGCGCGGCATTTAATCCCGTTACACCCTACGGTGAGGCGAAGCTGCTGGTGGAGCAGGATCTGATGCCGATGGCGGATGATGATTTCAGCCCGGTCTATCTACGCAGTGGAACCGCCTACGGCAGCTCACCCAAGTTGCGTGGTGATCTGGTAATTAACAACCTGCTTGGTTACGCCATCACCACCGGTGAGATTCTGCTCAAGAGTGACGGCACACCCTGGCGACCGTTGGTTCACGTCGAGGATATTGCGTTGGCGTTCAAGGCAGCACTTGAGGCACCACGCGAGGCGATTCATAACCAGGCCTTCAATGTCGGTCTTACCGAAGAGAACTTCCGTGTGAGTGAGTTGGCAGAGATCATCGCCGCCGAGATTCCCAGTAGCAAGATTCGTATCGATGACGGGGCTGGCCCCGACAGGCGCAACTACCGCGTCAACTGCGACAAGATTGCTGAGATGCTGCCCGGCTTCAAGCCGAAGTGGCGTGCCGAGACCGGCATCGCCGATCTGGCACGAGACTACGTGCAGCATCAGACATCCCTCAAAGAGTTTCTCAGTAGTCGTTACCTGCGTATCAAACATGTGAAGGAGCTGCAGGATTCGGGTGAACTGAACAGCGATCTCTTCTGGGCTCAGGCTGTCAAAAGGGCGGTCTAGTGCCGGTCTGTTGTCGCTCATGCGGTGAGCCAATCTCGTCGCCGTTCCTGCGTCTGGGTGATCTACCGCTGGTCGATCGTCTGGTTGATCTGGACGGTTCGTACGATGATGAGCCGCGCTTCCCGCTGGAACTCGTCCTGTGTGAAGTGTGTGGCTTGGTACAGATCACTGAGACGGTCGAGCCTGAACGGCTCTTCTGCGACGACTATCCGTACTACTCCTCCTACTCCAGCTCCTGGCTCGATCACGCCCAGCACTATGCCGAGGCGGTGATCGCGGAACATAAACTCAATGCAGAGAGCCTGGTGGTGGAGCTGGCGAGTAACGACGGTTACTTACTGCGTAATTTCAAACAGGCGGGAATTCCGGTGCTCGGTATCGATCCTGCTGAGGGTCCGGCTGCGGTTGCCAATAAGCAGGGTATCGAGACGCGGGTCGAGTTTTTCGATACAGCACTCGCAGCCCGTATGGCTGAGCAGGGGCAGAGCGCCGACCTGATCGTGGCCAATAATGTGTTGGCCCATGTGGCCGACCTGAACGGCTTTGTTGCCGGAATGGCTACGCTATTAAAACCGACGGGAGTGATCACCATCGAGGTCCCCTATCTCGATGATCTGGTGCAGAAGTGCGCCTTCGATACGATCTACCACGAGCACTTCTGTTACTTTTCGGTCACGGCGCTCAACAATCTTTTTACCCGACATGGGCTCTCACTCAACCGCGTGGACCGGCTGCGCTCACATGGCGGATCGTTGAGGCTTTACGTAGAACATATGGTTCAGCCCGATGCCTCGGTGGATGGGTTGCTTGAGCGTGAGGTGCAGATCGGTATAACACGCCCCGACTACTTTAAGAGTTTTACCGAACAGGTTTCGGTAAAAACTTCTGAACTGAAACAGCTTCTCAAGAGGCTGCGGGGTGAGGGTAAAAAGATTGCGGCCTACGGTGCGGCGGCCAAGGGCGTCATCATGCTGGAGGTTGCGGGTATCGGCAGTGAGTTGATCGACTATGTGGTCGATCGCAATCCCAATAAACAGGGCAAGGGAATGCCTGGTAGTCACATCCCGATCTATGCCCCTGAGCATATGGATGTGCAACCGGTCGATTGCCTGCTGATTCTGCCGTGGAATCTCAGAGATGAGATCGTCGCGCAGCTGGATGATTTCAGCGCGTCTGGTGGAGCATTTATCGTGGCGTTGCCAACGCTGGAGCTGTTCGAGTGACAGCCACTGAATGCTCCTGTGCCTGCTGCGGTGCCGAAAACCTTACTGGTTTCTATCGGGTCGATGGGGTGCCGGTCCACAGCGTATTGTTGATGGCTTCCAGAGAAGAGGCGCTTGCCTATCCGCAACAGGATATTGAGCTGGCGATCTGCAAAAGTTGTGGCTTTATTCAAAACATCCATTTTGATCCGAGTTACCACGAATACTCCGAACGTTATGAGGAGACGCAGGGCTACTCGGCCCACTTTCGTAGCTTCCTGAATGAGTTTGTGGATGAGTTGATTGAGCGCCATCAGCTGCACAACAGAACCGTCGTTGAGATCGGCTGTGGCAAGGGTGAATTTTTAAGCCTGCTTTGTCGGCAGGGAAACAACCGTGGTATCGGTATTGATGCCAGCTATGTACCGGGACGGATTGCAGAACATGCCGATCTCGATCTCACCTTTATCCAGGGATTCTTTGAAGAACATACCGATGTGATCGCCGTGGCCGAGGTAATTATCTGTCGTCACACCCTGGAGCATATCGCCCGGCCCGCCGAGTTTATGCACAAGCTGCGTGAGGCGATTCCCGAGGGAAGCAGACCGCTGATTATCTTCGATTTGCCCGATACCACGCGGGTACTCGAAGAGCGTGCTTTCTGGGATGTCTACTATGAGCATTGCGCCTACTTCACGCCGACTTCTCTGGCGGCGCTATTCAGGCAGGAGGGCTTGGCACCGCAGACACTCTACCGACGTTACGGTGAACAGATGTTGGTGGTTGAGGCCTATCCGGATGAGACGGGTGACAAACAGACGTTCTCGTTGGAGCGACCAGTCGCTGAACTGGTTACGCTAAGTGATGAATTTTCCCAAAGCGTGGAGAGAACTGTGGATGGGTGGTCTCAGCGTGTACAGAGGGCCAATCAGGCTGGGCAGCGGGTGGTGCTTTGGGGTTCCGGTTCCAAGGCGGTCTCCTTTATCAGTGCGCTTGGCAATGGGTGTCGTATCGATGCGGTGGTTGATATCAACCCTCATCGGCAAGGCTCCTACATGGCGGGTTCGGGTTATGAAATTAGTGCGCCCGCATCGTTAGCGGCCTTGCAACCCGATCTGGTGATTGTGATGAATCCTGTTTATGAACAGGAGATTGCAGCTGAGCTAAAGCAGCTGGGTGTTAAGACTGAACTGGTGAGTCTCTAACCGTGATTAGGGCGTGTCCATGCTGTGCTACGGTGCTACCAGAGCCTTTCTTTCGGCTCAGTCAGTTACCACTCTTCTGTAATGTGCACTACGCCGATGCCGACTCTGCCCGCGCTGCGGCACGGGGCGATATTGAACTGGTGCTCTGTCCTGAGTGTCAGCTGATTACCAACCGGGCATTCGATTCAATGCGACTCGAATATAGTGATAGCTATGAAAATGCACTCCACTTCTCTCCGGTGTTTCGTGACTACGCATCATCGCTTGCGGCAGATTTGATCGAGCGTTTTGAACTGCAGGGTAAACGGATTGTTGAGTTGGGCGCGGGTGATGGCCATTTCCTCGGACTGCTCTGTGCAGACGGAATCAATCGCGGGGTCGGTTTCGATCCGGCCCTTCGTATCAGTGGTGAGACACCGCCCTGGTTAGAGCTTCACGTGGGTGAACATAATGCGCGGCAGCAGGGTGGTGAGGCCGATCTGATTGTTGCAAGACATCTGCTAGAGCATCTTCAAGCACCACTTCCCTATGTTAAATATCTACTCAATGAGTCGATGCTAAAAAATGATGGCGCACTCTACCTAGAGGTTCCAGATGGTCGTTACATGCTGGAACAGTTCGCCTTCTGGGATGTAATCTATGAGCATGTGCTCTACTTCTCCGATGTATCGCTTGGCAGGCTATTACGACGTGCCGAGGCTGGTGAGTACCGAATAAGTCGCGCCTTTGGTGATCAGTTCCTCTACGCGGAGGTCGATCGAGAGGGAGGGTTGTCAGTCAGTGAACCAAGCGGTGATCTGCAGCTGTTGGCTGAACGATTCGCTGCCGAGTGGAACAGTCAACTCTCCGTACTTGAGCAACGCATTGCAGTGTTGAGTAGTGAAAGTCGTAAGATTGCCATCTGGGGTGCAGGCTCTAAGGGTGTGACCTTCTCAAACCTCGTTAACGATCAGGGCGCTATTAAGGCCTTTATCGATATTAATGAGCGCAAACAGCACAGCTACGCAGCGGGCAGCGGCGTGCCGATAATGCCGCCTGAGTATATAAAACAGCACGATATTGATACGATTCTGATTATGAATGCCAACTACCAGCATGAGATTAAGGCGATGGTTCGCGATCTCGGTGGTTCGGCGGAATGCATAACAATTAAATAGAAACAGCAGACAAACAGCTATGTCCACGCAACATAATCGGTGCAGCGATGCACCCAGAGTCACTATCGGTCTGCCGGTCTATAACGGTGAGGACTTTCTTGCCGCTGCGTTGGAGTCATTGCTTGAACAGTCGTTCACCGACTTCGAACTGATTATCTCCGATAACGGCTCCGATGATTCCACTCAGGCGATCTGTGAAAAATTCGCAGCCGAAGATAGACGGGTGATCTACCTGCGTGAGCAGATCAACCGAGGTGCAGCGTGGAACTATAACCGCCTTGTCGAGAGGGCGAGGGGTGAATTCTTCAAATGGGCCGCTCATGATGATCTCTGTTCACCCGGCTACCTTGAGCAGACAGTGGCCGCGCTCGATGAAAATCGAGATGCAGTGCTCGCCTTTTCACACTCGATATTTATCGACGCCGAAGGTCGTGAGGTGGGTCTCTACTACGACCGGCTCGATATTAACCATCACAAACCCCATCGCCGTATGAAGCGGCTGGTGCGTACGCTGCACTTCTGTAATTCCGTATTTGGTCTGATCAGGCTCTCAGCGTTGAAAAAGACCCACCTCATCGGTACTCATCTCTCATCTGACAAAACGCTACTGACCGAGCTGGCGCTGCTGGGACATTTTCATCAGGTTGAGGACTTTCTCTTCTATCGCCGCCAGCATGAGAAGATGTCGGTGGCCGCCAATCGCAAGGCTAGCGACCTGCGAGCATGGTTCGATCCTGCCGAGCGAGATGTAAGGGATTACAAGGTGAAAGGACGACTACGACGCGAGCAGTATCGGGTGATCTGGCGTTCCGATTTGACGTTAACGGACAAGCTGCTCTGTTCTACTTCAACCTGTGTTGATCGATTTTATCGCAAGTGGTTTAAGCGAAGTTTTCACGCCGATTTTCAACAGCTTGTTTCGGTCGATAGCAATAAGTAATCCATAGTGGTAGGCGCGTTTATTCGAAAGCGTGCCGCAACCTTGCGCTGACCGCCATGGATAGCGAAGCGAAGGCGGTTAGTCCGCGATAGTCGACGCCGTCTGTATATTCGTAGTTGAGAGCGTGAGCGAACGACGTAGAAGCTTGGGCTTGGATGCCCAAAACAAACTTTCGCAAAAATAGCGACTCCCCGGATTCATGGAGAAGTGAAGTGAGTATGATCCATGTCATCATTGCAATAACCATTGGTCTATTAGCGACGGCGCTTTTGGATGTTTTTAGCATCCTCATGGCAAAGTATTTTGGTACGCCAAAGACTGAATGGCGTTTTATTGGTAGGTGGTTTTTGTTGATGAGAAAAGGCCAGTTTACCCATGGTCACATATCGAAGTCAGAGCAGGTGCAGGGTGAATTGGCATTTGGCTGGTTTATGCATTATTTGATTGGAGTCTCCTGGTCGCTGATATATTTTTTCTTAACGTATGTGGTGAGAGATGCCTCGCCCACGCTCTTGTCTGCGTCGCTGTTTGGTGTCGTAACTCTCGTTGTGCCCTATCTAATATTGCAGCCCGCATTGGGTCACGGGTTTTTTGCTCAAAAACACCCAAGACCCGTTGCAATGCCAATTTTAAGTTTTTTGTCTCATTTGACCTTTGGTCAGGCGATGTATCTCTTTTATCTGCTTTCTGGTCTGCTTGCGCTAAAGGGCTGAACGTAACCTGGTCTGATCAACAGGCAGCGCTATATGGACGATGGGATTGAATGTTTGAAAGGAAGTCTTGTTAACGATCGCTGACCGCCATGGATAGCGAAGCAAAGGCGGTTAGTCCGCGATAGTCGACGCCGTCTGCATATTCGTAGTTGAGAGCGCGAGCGAACGACGAAGAAGATGCAGCAGCGGCTTTATGTCGGCGT
>NZ_MPRL01000131.1:0-2583 GCF_002020875.1 Solemya pervernicosa gill symbiont
TTCTTCGTCGTTCGCTCTCGCTCTCAACTACGAATAGGCAGACGGCGTCGACTATCGCGGACTAACCGCCTTCGCTTCGCTATCCATGGCGGTCAGCGTTGGAGATAAAGTCTGATTTGATATCGTTCGCCTTCTCCGCTGCCCGTTGCGCCGCAATTCTTTGCTTGTTTTCCAACTCCAGTTCCCTGGTGCGTTGAGCCACCTCAATCTCAAGATTTTCATTCAGAAAATCGAGATCATCTCTCGCCTGCTGCAGTTTTAATAACATCTGATTAAAGGAGCCCTGCAGAACGGTCAGTTCATTCTCATTGCGATGCAGGGGATCAATAGCGATAGGCTCAAGATTATCGAGCGTTATCATCTCTGTCTGTCTCGCCAACTCCTTGAGCGGTCTGGATAAGATACGCCGTACAAAAAATATAAAGATAATCAGCAACACGGCCATTTTCACAAACGAGTTGATCAGAATGAGAACAAAGCCCTCCTTTACCCGCTCAAATATCAGAGCAGAACTGGAGTAGATCGTCCCTTTTCCCAGCGATATAACAACACCATTTCGATCGGTATGTTTGATCTCAAACTCACAGCTGATCGGCTGACTAAAAGTACCCGAGCGAACAATCTCGCTTATACCTTTACCACTATATTCAATATGGGCTGCACCATCTGCCTCTATACCCCCAATCCCTCTTATCGTATCTCGATCATCGATCTTAACCCCAGTCACTACAGGTAACTGGTAGATACCGGCCATAATCGAACGAATACTCTTTTCGTTGAAGGTCCAGAGGGCATTGCCCAAACTTGCACTATAGGTATCGGGAATTAATGCGAGCTCTTCACTCAGCTGGGCGTGAACGCGTTGGTATTCGATCACCATCTGAATCGACGCCACAACCAGCGTAAATAAAACATAGAGCCCAAAGATGACTCTAAAGAGTTGGCTCGCTATTGAGCGTTTAAAAGAGAATAGAGAGAGGTTCATTGTGCAGCGTCGAATCTAACCGCTCGCCTAATGCCCATTTTCAAGTTTGAGCAGGGCCTGTTTTCGAATCGCTGAGATCCGCCCCGATTGCTGCATCTGCTGAAGAACTTGATCAAGTTTCGGCACCAGGCTTGCGTGTCTTTTGTGAAGATAGTGATAGAGCTGATACTCCTGTATCGCTGGCTTCAGCGCATGCACCGAATCTATCTCTATATCTGAGAGGGTTTTGAGTCCATTGGCATGTGCTGCAATAACAACTTCAACACGCTCGGCGTCCAGCATTTTAAACAGCTGCTCATTGGTCTCCACCAGTGTTCGCTGCATTCCCTCCGTGCCACGTTCAGCAAATTTGATACCGATTTGAATGCCCAGATGGTAACGCTTCAGACTCTCCCAGCCTGAGATCGGTATCTGCTCCACCTTGCTAAAGGCGATTCCCTGCAACACATTAATCGCTGTCGGCACCGGAATCAGATTGGTATAACGCTTCTCAACATTGGCAATGCGGAAAACCTCACCATCCACTCGGCCAGTGTCGGCTGTTCGCAGTGCACGCTCACCAGGAAGTGGGCGGTATTCGACCGTTATCCCTAGTTTTTGGTATGCCTCTTCTAAAACCTGCAGACTGATGTCGGTATTCACCGAACCCTCAATTCCAGAGAAGACGAGAGTCTGTTGCGCATAACCAAAGGGCGTTATCAGCAACAACACTGAAAGATAGAAACTACGCAACTTATGCATGGTCATCCGTTCCCCTGTAATTAATGATTACTATCGCAGTATCACCTGCCCATGAATCAATCGTAGATTACTACGAAGAGAAGCGATAATTACCCTATAAAACACCCTGTTATGGTTTGGCTTCAACGTCGCATTAATGTATTTTCCGATCTCACTTGCAGCACGCAATAGATAACCACATAGCGAGTAGATGATCAGATGCAGCGCGTTATCCATAGCTCTATTGATGAGATCGACGCCCAGGCCTGGAACGCACTGACCGGCTCTAGCGACCCCTTCTTGCAACATGCCTTTCTTTCGGCACTTGAGCATAACAACTGCGTTGGCGATCGCTTTGGCTGGCTACCTCATCATATTGCCCTCTACAACGACCAGCAGAGACTGGTCGCGGCCACACCGCTCTACCTGAAGGACAACTCCTATGGCGAGTTTGTCTTTGACTGGAGCTGGGCGGATGCATGGAAACGTGCCGGTCACGACTACTACCCCAAGCTGGTCTCATCGATCCCCTATACACCCGCAACGGGCGCTCGACTACTGACTGGAGATGCGACGAATCGTAACGAGCTGCGTAATCACCTCATTGATCACACCGTTGAACTGGCGACGTCCTTAGAGACCTCATCCCTACACCTGCTCTTCCCAACAGAGGATGAAACATCGCAGCTGGAAGAGAAAGGCCTACTCAAACGCATCGGTTGTCAGTTCCACTGGAACAATCACAACTTCAGTGATTTTGATGATTTTCTGCAGCGCTTCTCGGGGAGTCGCTATTTTTGCGGAAGCTTGTTTTGGGCATCCAAGCCCAAGCAAGCGGCAAATACTTAACGCGACCGTTTATGCCTACGGCGCCCCGA
>NZ_MPRL01000132.1:0-2440 GCF_002020875.1 Solemya pervernicosa gill symbiont
CGGGGCGCCGCAGGCATAAACGGTCGCGTGAAGTTTTTGCTGTTTGCTTGGGCTTGGATGCCCAAAACAAACTTTCGCAAAAATAGCGACTCCCCGGTTGTTATGGTGTTAAACTAATTCTGCCCTAGGGTGTGTCAGCTTATGCTGTCCACTCATTCTTGAGTGCAACTAATATTGGAGAGACTTGTCTCTTAGTCCTTGTGGCTTGCCCTGAATTGGGTGATAACTCTATGTAACTTAATGACACCCTAGGGCACTTAATCAAGGAGGAATAATGTCTTTATTGGATAGCGTCTGGTGGACTAGAAAGGCAAGAATTCAGGCGGAAAAGCGTCTCTTGTCCAATGCGTTCCAGGCGCAAGTGTTGTTACTCTGGTATTCGTTTTCTAGTGCCGCTTCGGCAATTTATTATTTGAAGATAAGTGAGGGAAACTCCAATCCAGCTCTTGCGGGAATCGCATGGGTGGTTTTTTCGGTATTGATATTATGCGTGTCTGGGTTTATCAGCGGGCTCTCCTTCAAAGAGCGAGCTGGTTTAATAAAAGAATGTTACGAAACCCTGAATATCTTGTATCAAAAATCAAAAGGTCCTCATATTAATGCTGAGGAAATAAGCACCGAATACAATCAAATATTGGGAGTATGTGAAAATCATACGGATCGGGATTATTACATGGCGTTGTGTGTTGAGCATGTGACTACTCCAGGTGATGTTGACAAGAGTACAGGTTTGAAGAATGGACTGGACAGGTGTCCAACGTGGTATCACTGGATTGCTCTCGCGTATTGGTTTGTCCGTCGTCAGCTGATGTTTATGGCTTTGTATTTGTTGCCAATTATTATTTTTGTCGTTATGGAGTTTTATAAGTGACTGTTGGCGGCAAGTTTGAAAAACACTTTTCTGTAGAAAATCTCAAAGAGACCTTTGTAAGTCATGTTGCTTATTCTAGGGCTACTGGCATAGATAATCTTGATCAATATTCATTTATAGCTCAGCTTGATGACCAAGTGGAAATCCTGTCTAGAAAATGTTTGGCTGGAACTTATAAGTTTACAAAGTACAAGTTGAAGCTCGTAAGTAAGGGAAGGAATAAGGTTCCAAGAGAGATATCAATACCGACTGTAAGAGATCGTATTGCGCTGCGATCTTTGTGTAATTTTCTGGCTGACATATATCAAAAAGATATTGAATTTAATCTGCCTCAGAATATCGTTAAAAAGGTTAAAAATGATATAGGTAGTGGTGGTTATGATACCTGTATAAAGCTTGATGTGGCCGATTTTTATCCATCGATACGCCATAAAGAAATGGTTTCTCGTCTGGGAAAGAAGATACGAAATAAAGACATAAAAAATATTATCTTATCTGCGATCACTTCTCCGACAGTAAGTGTTTCGAGAGTAACAGATTCCCCTTCAAATAAAGGGGTGCCGCAAGGCTTGGCGGTATCAAACATACTTGCTGCGATTTATTTGATAAATATAGATAGATATCTAAGTTCCATAGATAGCATAAAATACTATCGTTACGTCGACGATGTATTGATTTTGTGTGATGGGAAGATAGCTGATGAGATTGCAGAAATGGTTGTTGGTCGATTTCGGAGGATTGGCTTGAAGGTCTATGACCCACTTAAGGTTCCTGAGAAATCTAGTATAGGATTGGTAAGTAAAGGATTTAGCTATTTGGGTTATTTCTTCTCAGGTAGTGATGTTACAGCTCGAGTTGGTTCTGTTGATCGACTTAGGCAGTTTTTGGTTTCAATATTTACGGGCTATAAATATTCAAAACAAAAGAGTGAAGAATTTCTGTTGTGGCGTTTGAATCTTAGGATCACTGGTTGTATATATGAAAATAAAAGCAAAGGTTGGTTGTTTTTCTTTTCAGAAATCAATGACGAACATCTTCTTCATTCGTTGGATCACTATATAAATAAGTTGATAAAGAGATTCGATGTTGGGATTATTCCAAAAAGGTTTGTAAGGGCGTTTAAAGAGCTTAGTTATCGTAAGTACGAAACAAACTATATACCAAATTTCGATAATTATGATCTCGGTAAGATGAAAGAAGTTCTTGTTAAGTATTTTGGTTTGGATGTGAGCAAGTATCAGGATGATGAGATTGAATTTGAATTTAAAAAACGCCTAAGTAGGCAGGTTAAAGACTTGCAGGTGGATGTGATGGACTTTTCCTATTCATAGGAAGATTTTAGTATGTAAGCGGTAACATGATCTATTGGATGGCTGGTTGTTAGTTGTATCCCCCTCTACATCACCGAGCATCGGAGCGATTTCAGGATTGAGTGAGCAGCTGTCTGAGCGTAGCGAGTTTCTGCTCACGCCCGCTGACCGCCATGGATAGCGAAGCGAAGGCGGTTAGTCCGCGATAGTCGACGCCGTCTGCATATTCGTAGTTGAGAGCGCGAGCGAACGACGAAGA
>NZ_MPRL01000133.1:0-4740 GCF_002020875.1 Solemya pervernicosa gill symbiont
TTCGTCGTTCGCTCGCGCTCTCAACTACGAATATGCAGACGGCGTCGACTATCGCGGACTAACCGCCTTCGCTTCGCTATCCATAGCGGTCAGCGTCGGCGCGAATTTTGATCTCCGCATCACGCTTCATGTTGCCGATCACCTCAGTCAGGTCGATCTTGTTGGGATTCTCACTGCTCTGATTAGCGAGCACCCGGAACAGTTCATCCTGCTCCAGCGTATACCCCTCGCCCGCATCGTTCTGCACATAGGCGGCCCACGGCACATACTTGGTGTGTGGAAAAATCTGCCCCTCACTTGGTGAGACGTCGATGTGGATACCGGAGATAAAGACCACCCACTTACCACGATAGGCAGGCTCATTGACGATGCTGCGGAAGGTGCGATCAAACTCCACCTGCACGTTCACCTGAGCTGCAGAGAGTGGTGGAAACTTGCTGCAGAGAATCGTCGGCATCGACTTGATCAGGTTACGGTTGATGCGACGACTCGCATCGATATTGCTACCCATATCGCGGTGGAAAGTGAAGAGATCGGGAAAGAGATTACGGCCGATCGCTTTACGGTAGGTGGGCCACATCTTGCCGACCCGTTTCACATACTCCCCCGAGGCACGATAGACCCGCGCGGTACTCAGCTGCCCCACTGGTGCCTCAAGCCCCCGCTCCATATCGATTAAGCGCTCGAAATTGAGTAACAGCCCCTCCTCACGCTCATCACTAACCAGTTGGTTGTCGATCACCACCAGATGCTCACCATCGATGAAGTCGAGCTTGATCTGTGCACAGGCAAAATCGTATTCGCGCTTATACCAGTCGATCACATTGCAGATCGCCCCACAGTCGGTCGAGCACTCGTGCTCTTCGGTCTGCAAGCGACGGTAAATGCCAAATTCACCCGTCTCCGGCTCATAGCCGACGTGGCTCGCCTGGATAATCACCAGATCCTCACCATGGTGCGCATGCGGCCCGTGGCGATCGGTCGCCACAATGCCGCCAACACGACCGTGGTTGAAGGGGAAGGTGCCAAAGTGCTTGGCGATCATGATGATCGGATAACCCTGATTCTCATCCGAGCAGAACGCCCGCGAGGGCATCATCTTATCCGGCTCCATCCCCAGCGAGAGACAGAAGTTATAGAGCCGCGGCATGAAGACGCTATAACGCATTGCGTAGTCATCCACACGGAAACTATTACGAAGTTCGACGGACATGCTCCCCTCACTAAATTTTAGTTTTGGCAAAGGTTACCATAGGGATGGTTTCAGCGTGGGCATATAACTATGCCCACCCTACAAATGCCGTGATACATTAGCAGTGTCCGTAGCGTGGGCATAGTTATATGCCCACGCGGATTATCAAAAAAGGCAATGGAGTGCCATCACATGTCAAACTACCGACGTTCTCAGATACAAGGAAGCAGCTACTTCTTCACCGTCGTCAGCTACCGGCGCCAACCGATCTTGTGCGACACAGCCATCCGTAACGCACTTCGTCGAGCAATCGACAAAACACGACAACAACACCCCTTCACCATCGATGCCTGGGTGCTTCTACCCGACCACCTCCACTGCATCTGGACCCTGCCAGGGGGAGATGCCGACTATGCTAAATGCCGGGGAATCATTAAAAGGCGTGTAAACATCGAGTGTCGTAGCTTATACAGAGACGACTCACTACTAACCGATTCCATAAGAAAACATCGCGAATCGACTACCTGGCAACATCGCTACTGGGCACACCAATTAAGGGACCAGCACGATTTCAATCGACACATGGACTACATCCACTACAAACCAGTAAAACATGGGCTTTGTGCACACCCTAACCAGTGGCCCTATTCGACGCTGCATCGGCTTAATTAGAGATGGAACGTATCCAAATAACTAGATATCGCCAGCGCAATAGATGCATCCGGAGAATTTAGTGAATGAATCACCATTTCCGCCTGGCATAAAGACAATGCCTACCCTACGAACTAATGCTGTACTAGCAACACTAGGAATTCCGGAATGGGTACATCATTAGCGGTGACTTCGGCATGAAAACCATAGGAATAGCCTTACTTATACTGGCATTAATTATTGATATGTTATTGGTTTTTTTGCCACGGGAAATTATTTTCCGGTCAGGAGTAGAAGTCACCAACTATAAATTCACACCTCCACCTAGAACAGTATTAAACAACTTTGGTAGGCTCCTAGATACTACCTATAAGTCACTAGGAGCATTGGGTTTGCTCATAATAGTAGTTTTTGTGTGAACGTATATTTTATGAATTGCGTTCACTGTAGGGGAGTCGCTATTTTTGCGAGAGTTTGTTTTGGGCATCCAAGCCCAAGCAAACAGCAAAAACTTCACGCGACCGTTTATGCCTGCGGCGCCCCATGGCGGTCAGCGAATGAAGCCAAGCTAGTGTGTAGGGCGGGCATGTTCTCATGCCCACGCTGACATATTTAAAACGCGATTGAGTGATATTAATAACATACCCAAATCAATCACAAAAAAGCCCGCCATATAGGCGGGCTTCTTGTTACAACCGGCTAACAACTAACCGTTGTACTTCGCAAACACCAGCGTCGAGTTGGTACCACCGAAACCGAAGCTGTTCGACATCACGATATCGAGCTTCGCATCGTCGATGCGCTCCTGAACAATCGGCATTCCCTCTGCCGCCGGGTCGAGTTCGGTGATGTTGGCCGAGGCGCTGATGAAGCCCTCTTTCTGCATCAGCAGCGAGTAGATCGCCTCGTTGACGCCTGCCGCGCCGAGGGCGTGACCGGTGAGTGACTTGGTGGAGGAGACGTAGGGCATATCGTCGCCGAAGACGTTCTTCATCGCCTCCAACTCCTTGATATCACCGACTGGTGTGCTGGTGCCGTGGGCGTTGATATAGTCGACCTTGCCGTCGACCGTCTCCATCGCCTGCTGCATGCAGCGCACCGCGCCTTCGCCTGATGGTGCAACCATGTCGTGACCGTCTGAGGTAGCACCGTAACCGACCAGCTCAGCGTAGATTTTCGCGCCGCGCGCCTTGGCGTGTTCCAGCTCTTCGAGTACCACCGTGCCGCCGCCACCAGCGATAACAAAGCCGTCGCGGGTGGCGGCGTAAGGGCGTGAAGCGGTGGTGGGTGCATCGTTGTACTTGGAGGACATCGCACCCATGCCGTCAAAGAGTACCGACATGGTCCAGTCAAGCTCCTCGCCGCCACCGGCGAACATCATATCCTGCTTACCGAGCAGGATCTGCTCGTAGGCGTTACCGATGCAGTGCGCCGAGGTGGCACAGGCGGAGCTGATGGAGTAGTTGACGCCCTTGATCTTGAAAGCAGTACTGAGACAGGCTGAGGTGGTGCTGCCCATGGTACGGGTCACCATGTAGGGGCCAACACGTTTGACGCTCTTCTCACGGGCGGTATCACACGCCTGCACGATATTGGCGTTGGAGCCGCCACCGGAGCCCATGATCAGGCCAACCTTGGGATTGGAGACCTCTTCGGCGCTGAGGCCAGCATCTTCGATCGCCTGCTGCATGGCGATGTAGTTGTAGGCGGCCGCACTGCCCATGAAACGCATCAGCTTGCGGTCGATCATCTCGGACGGTTCAAGTTTGACCGGACCGTGGACCCGCGAACGGAAGCCCATTTCGTCGTACTGCTCGGAGAATTCGATACCGGAGCGACCCTCGCGCAGCGCGTCGGTCACCTCCTCGGCGTTGTTACCGATGCTGGAGACGATGCCCAGCCCAGTTACTACTACTCGTCTCACGCAAATGTCCTCTGTTTAGAAGTTTTCGGTCGAGGTGAAGAGGCCGACCCGTAGGTCCTTGGCAGTATAGATCTCGCGGCCATCGATCTCCATGGTGGCATCGGCGATGCCCATATAGAGTTTGCGCATAATGACGCGCTTGAGATCGATCTTATAGGTGACCAGCTTGCCTTCTGGGACAACCTGTCCAGTGAACTTCACCTCGCCAGCACCGAGAGCACGACCACGGCCTGGACCGCCCTTCCAGCCGAGGAAGAAGCCGACCAGCTGCCACATGGCATCAAGACCGAGACAACCCGGCATGACCGGATCTCCCTGGAAGTGGCAGTCGAAGAACCAGAGATCGGGGGTGATATCGAGTTCCGCAACAATCTGGCCCTTGCCGTATTCTCCACCCTCATCACTGATGTGGCTGATGCGATCAAACATCAACATCGGTGGCAGCGGCAGCTGCGCATTACCGGGGCCAAACAGCTCACCGCGACCACACTGCAGTAGCTCTTCGCGGCTGAATGAATTTTTTGCTTCGGCTTTCAGTTCACTATTGGACATTTGCGTATTCGCCGTCCTTACGCGGCGATTGGAGTCGGTTACGACTCGCCTCAGTTGGCAGAACGCATAGCCTACCACAAGCGACTCCGGCAGCCGAAGCGATCTTTGGACGTTTATCAGACATTTAGACAGGGTCTAGCCGCTCACTTCGCTCCATATATCGAGCCATTTCTGCCGCCATGTGCAGCCCTAACCATCCTGAAGTAGAGTTTGATTCGAAGTCTGATAACCAAGAGCGCCAATTGAGCCACAGTAAAGAGACCGTGCCATTGACCATCACCACCCTCTGCGCAGAGGCGACGTTACCACTGCGACACCAGCTGCTCGGGGAGTCGCTATTTTTGCGGAAGCTTGTTTTGGGCGTCCAAGCCCAAGCAAGCGGCAAATACTTAACGCGACCGTTTATGCCTACGGCGCCCCG
>NZ_MPRL01000134.1:0-2398 GCF_002020875.1 Solemya pervernicosa gill symbiont
TCTTCGTCGTTC
The DNA here is from genome assembly GCF_002020875.1 of Solemya pervernicosa gill symbiont. Taxonomy (NCBI): domain Bacteria; kingdom Pseudomonadati; phylum Pseudomonadota; class Gammaproteobacteria; species Solemya pervernicosa gill symbiont. Next base: position 13 of record NZ_MPRL01000134.1, read on the forward strand.
GCTCGCGCTCTCAACTACGAATATGCAGACGGCGTCGACTATCGAGGACTAACCGCCCTCACTTCGCTCTCCATGGCGGTCAGCGATGGATATCTCTTCTCAAAACGGTCAGCCGTCTTCCTCGTGCTCTGGGACTGGCGGTGTGGCTATTTCAGGATTTCCAGTTATCGATTCATACAACTGCGAATGGTCGCAGCCGGAGCAGTGGGGTTTCTGGTGTGTGACGGAGAGCCGTTGTGGCAAATAGTTTAATCAGTATTAACGCCGAGCAGCTGGTGGAGCATGAGCTGCTCCGTGGTGAGAGCCCGGCCGCTGTTGAGTGGCTGCTCGATAGTATGGAGGAGCGTCGTCTGCAGTCGGGAGATGTCCTGCTTGAGACAGGCGAGGAGAATAAACGCTTCTATCTCATCTTCGAGGGGAGTGTGCGCGTTGAGCTGGAGGTTGAGGGGAAGATCGCCATCACTGAGCTGACAGCCGGAGGCTGTGTGGGTGAGCTCTCAGTGCTTGATGAGAAGGGTAGCGCGGCCCATGTGGTCGCCGATCAACCCACCATGCTGATGGCGATCAAGCGAGAAGATGTCTGGCGTCTGATCAATCGCTCGCACATCTTTGCCCGTAACCTGCTGCATACGCTCTCATCAAGGGTGCGTAACGACAACGACAGCCTGGGAGAATCGCTACTACTCCAGCGTCGCTGTGAGGAGAGTTCTCGCATCGACTTCTTGACTGGGCTTTTCAATCGACGTTGGCTCGATGAGATGTTGCCGCGTCTGGTCGAACGTTCAATGACTGGCAACAGTTCAATGGGGCTGATGTTGCTCGACATCGACCACTTTAAGAACTACAACGACAGCTACGGCCATCTTGCCGGGGATGAGGCGCTACGAATGGTCGCAGCAACCATCATCAATCACATTCGTCCCACCGACTCAGCAGTGCGATACGGCGGTGAAGAGTTTCTGGTGTTGCTACCAGAGACGGGTAAGGATGATGCAGTCGCCGGTGCCGAACGAATCCGTCAAGCGATTGGTGAGCTATCGATCAAGGGAGAGGATGGCAATCGACTGCCCGGAATTAGTATCTCTATTGGAGTGACCACCACTAACGGAGGTGGTCAGGACAGAGAGGGTATCGCCATTGCCGACAGGGCGCTCTACCAGGCCAAGTCGAGTGGGCGTGATCGAGTCGTGTTTTACAATAAATGAGAGTGAAGTATGGATTTGTATGAGTTGCCGTTTGCAAAAATTATTATTCTTCAGGATGACATTGCTGAAGTAATGATTAATGACGGTGTAGAGATAGATATGGATATGGTGCATCAATACCATGAGTTTTTGCTGTCGCACCTAAAGGCACCTTTTTCACTGCTGATTAACAAGATCAACTCATATACCTACGATTTCCAGGCTCAATTGGAGATAGCGACAATTAAAGAGATCAATGTGATGGCTGTTGTGGCTTATAGCCGAGTTACAAAGGTCGCTACAGAAACCCTGGCATCCTATCCGCGTAATGATGAGTGGAAGTTAAAGATATTTTCCGGACGAGATGAGGCGCTCTGTTGGTTGGTCGATGAGCAGAGTCGTCTAACAAATTAGATCGGGATGGACGGTATATGCCAACCAAACAATCGGAAATAGTCTGATCGTGAAAGGGTGTAATCAGTGCGGTAAGTGCTGCATTAACTACAGTAATGGTGGTCTCTCTGCTTCAGAAGATGAGATCGAATTCTGGTCCGAGTTCAGGCCTGACATCTATCGATATGTTCGTGATGGGGCTATCTGGGTAAACCCCGATACGGGCGAGCAGCTGACTCTCTGTCCCTGGCTCAATAAGCTGCCTAATCAGAACAAATATAGCTGCGACATCTATGAGGCCCGCCCTGATGATTGCAAGTACTACCCGGTGACTATCGAACAGATGGTCAAGGATGAGTGTGAAATGTTAGAGCCGCATGACATTGCGCGACCACGACAGGGGCAGAGGGCGTTGGATAGAGTTATGGCGGATAGCAGACCCGCTTGTAAGTAAGGCAGGTAGGGTCGAAGCCGTCTGGTTTAATAGTTGTTTCTATTTGGCGTGTCGTTGGGTCTCCCCAGCCGCTGACGTTTCTATAAATTCGTTTTAGTACTGATATCAGATTTCCTGATCAGCAAGCAATTCGACAATAATTGGGTCGAAGTACAGACTCGTCGGTAACTCTGCAAACCCGCAACCCTGCCTCAATAGACTTTACATTGACCCAGAATATTAATGATTAACTCTAACGGAAAATCGATGCATAATCGGTCGGGGAGTCGCTATTTTTGCGGAAGCTTGTTTTGGGCGTCCAAGCCCAAGCAAGCGGCAAATACTTAACGCGACCGTTTATGCCTACGGCGCCCCG
>NZ_MPRL01000135.1:0-2333 GCF_002020875.1 Solemya pervernicosa gill symbiont
GACGCAGGCGTCACTCGTACTTGGGGTATGTAAGTCCTGCAGAATACGAGGCAAAGTGTGCCTCTTAATTAATTCATCCGTTAAACCGGGGGAGCCTCATTACGCTTAAACCTTGTCGCCACCCTTGAGTCCGATATCGAACTTCTTCAGATAGTCATTTGGTTTTTTGCCATCGTAGGTAATTCCATCGATGAAGTGAGTCTGTGGTGCGCGGAAGCCATCTTCACTGGCGAAGTTCGGGAACTCACTGGCTGCGATCTTGCCCTCTGCAATTAGCTCCTTGGCCGCCTGCGCATAGATGTCGGGACGGTAGACCTTCTTGGCAATATCCATGAACCAGCTATCGGGTTTCTGCTCGCCGATCTGTCCCCAGCGACGCATTTGCGTCAGGTACCAGATCGCATCGGAGTAGTAGGGGTAGGTGACGTTGTAGCGGAAGAAGACGTTGAAGTCTGGCACATCGCGCTTGTCACCCTTCTCATACTCAAAGGTACCGGTCATTGAGTTGGCGATAACATCGTAGTCGGCACCGACGTAGTTAGACTGTGAGAGGATCTTCACCGCCTCGGGACGGTTGGCGTTGTTCTTCTCATCGAGCCACTTGGCGGCACGAATCATCGCCTTCACCACACGGATGTGGGTGTTAGGGTTCTTGTCGGCCCAGCTCTTCGACACACCAAAGACCTTCTCCGGGTTGTCTTTCCAGATCTCGTAGTCGGTTACCACAGGTACACCGATTCCCTTAAAGACGGCCTGCTGGTTCCACGGCTCACCGACGCAGTAGCCGTAGATGGTGCCCGCCTCCATGGTGGAGGGCATCTGTGGCGGCGGGGTTACCGAGAGCAGTGCATCGGCATCAACGTTACCGCTGGTATCACCCTTTTCAGGTGCGTAGTAACCAGGATGGATTCCGCCGGCCGCGAGCCAGTAACGCAGCTCGTAGTTATGGGTCGAGACGGGGAAGACCATACCCATCTTGAATGGCTTACCCTCATCCTTGTACTTCTCTACAACCGGTTTGAGTGCATCGGCCTTGATCGGGTGAACCGGCTTGCCATCCTTGTGTGGTACATGCGGCTTCATCTGCTTCCAGATATCGTTGGAGACGGTGATCGCATTACCGTTTAGATCCATCGAGAAGGCGGTAATGATATGAGCCTGGGTACCGAAACCGATAGTCGCGCCGAGTGGTTGACCCGCCAGCATATGTGCACCATCGAGCTCACCATCAATGACACGATCGAGCAGCACCTTCCAGTTGGCCTGAGCCTCAAGGGTGACGTAGAGCCCCTCATCCTCGAAGTACCCCTTCTCATAAGCGATGGCGAGTGGTGCCATATCGGTCAGCTTGATGAACCCGAATTTCAGATCCTCTTTCTCAGGCTCCCTCACCTCGGCATGTGCAGCGCCTGTCATCAATGCACCGCTAGTCATCATGCCGGCACTCAGCAGCGCCACACTCAGCTTCTTCATAAAGGTACGACGCGGTTTCACCGAAACCTCAGAGACTGCATTAACCACCTGATCACGCTTTTCCATTAATTACTCCCAACTTTTATTACCCAAAAAACAGAAAAGGCGCCCACCACTACAGGTTAAGTATCTAACCTGTTGCGATGGACGCCTTTGCCCAATTCAACTTTGTATTGTCTCTTCCGCCTGTGCGTACCCGTCGTTGGGTCGCTGCTGCGGAAGCTGTCTGGCCCTCTTGGCCAATCAGTTATTTCTGATATTGCAACGCCTGTGCCAATGCCGCCAGATTTTCACAACCAATTGTTTTCAATTAAATTTACGAAACATATGAAAATAGTTGCGACGCTTGGGTGTCGGTTGGGTGCACAGCCCGCGCCCTAGAATTGCACCAAGAGCCTGGCTTCGCACAAGATCAGTGCAGAGAGTCTCACATCACTATTATTGGACTGCTGTAGTGCAATTCACTCGGTCACAGAGTGTCGAAGTCGTTCCCAACTCATCCGCATGCGCTTTTGATAATTCGATTATTTAATTTGTTCATAATATTTCTGCACGCTCTGTTTGAGAGTGACAACACAAAAAGAGGTCGGAGTGGTAACAACTGCCGCCGCTAGTTTAATAATTCCATTACAGAGATGACGTTACGCGCTACCTCAGCCAGTTTTTTCCCTGATCCATCGCCAGCTTGCGCAGAGCCTGGTGGGCCTCGTTCTCGCCCATTCCCTTCTTCTCCATCAGTAGTCCCTTGGCACGCTCAATCACTAGGGGAGTCGCTATTTTTGCGAGAGTTTGTTTTGGGCATCCAAGCCCAAGCAAACAGCAAAAACTTCACGCGACCGTTTATGCCTGCGGCGCCCCGA
>NZ_MPRL01000136.1:0-2812 GCF_002020875.1 Solemya pervernicosa gill symbiont
TCTTCTCCGTCGTTCGCTCACGCTCTCAACTACGAATAGGCAGACGACGTCGACTATCGCGGACTAACCGCCTTCGCTTCGCTATCCATGGCGGTCAGCAATGGAATGATTGTCAATTCTGTCCACGAATGGCAATGGGTACTCCCTTGGAGTTAACACCTAGTTGACCTCTTGCTGTTCCATACAGCACGAAGCCAACGGGAAAATTCACGTTTCACAGGCGTCCCACTTTGAGTGATTAGCAGACGATACCTAATGCATGACCAGTAGTCCGCTTCGGTCACTCTTATCGAAGAGTATGAGTTTATCCATTATCCAATCGATCCTCCCAGTAAAGAAGCGTCTATTCGTTTCAGGGAAGAGCAGTCCATGTCAACAAACGGAGATGACAATTAACGGCCAGTAGCGGACATTTAGAAGCGGACTACATACATGACATTACGCCTTATTCCAAAATTTCTTACCGAAGAGATTGAGCTTTTATCTGCCTTTAATGCGAAACAGGAAGAGTTGCTTTCAGAGTTCTCTACCAATATAGATCAACATATTGAAACGGTCGCTGACCGCCATGGATAGCGAAGCGAAGGCGGTTAGTCCCCGATAGTCGACGCCGTCTGCCTATTCGTAGTTGAGAGCGCGAGCGGACGACGAAGAAGCTTGCTTGGGCTTGGAGGCCCAAAACAAGCTTCCGCAAAAATAGCGACTCCCCGGTCATCGTTTTTAAGGAATTTAGTTTGATATTTATACTTGAGAATCGCACCAGTTCTGGTGCAGTTAGAGCCATGAACAACGACAACGATCTGGTACTTCAAGTGTTCTTCTTCGCTACGGACTCCGGATCTTAACCCGTTCGAGACTGGCTTAGAGGATTGGACCGGGAAGACATGCGCACCATTGGTGAAGAGATTATAGAAAACGTGCGTCTTCTCTTGATTTCATTAATAAATTGCTATCCGCCATACCCTAAAAACCTTAGTTTGTACCCAAACTTGTACCCATTGTTAAAAATACCTTTTCGAGCAAATGGTATGCTAGAAAAGCACGTTATTTTACCTGATCAAAAATCTTACGCACCGACAAATTCAAACATCTTGTCAAAATCATGCTTGTCGGCGGCTCTGAGTGCCGCAATATATTGATCACGGCGCTCATTCATTGCTTCTAATTTGTAGCCTCCTGCCCAATCAATCGCAGGTGCGCCCATGAGCTTGGTGAGTATTGAATCCGCCATGATGCGTGCATGGCGACCATTTCCATTAGGAAATGGGTGGATCAATACAAGCTTGTGATGAAAACGCGCAGCAAGCTCTATTGGTGGATAGGTCTTATGCTCTATCCAGTAGTGCGTATCATCTAATAGTTGTCGCAACTGAATTGCGATCTGGATAGGGTCAACACCGATGTTCTTTTCCGTTTTACGGAACGTGCCTGCCCACTGCCAAACTTGCCCAAATAACCGTTTGTGCAAATCGCGCGTAAATCCTTCGATCAATATATCTGGGTTCTTTTGCTTTTTAAGCCACTGCATACCTTCAACGATATTAGCTTGCTCCAACTGATCAAGCTCGCCTCTGGTTGTAATGTGCTTAAAACGAAGCCCTTCTTTTTCATCAGGATCGAGGGGCGTTGCGCCATCTGGTTCAACTAACTCATTACTCATTCATCATTCCATAAATCAGAAGGCATTTTCTCGATGATCTCAGAGGCAAGGCGATCGACCTCAAAGGCAAGTTGTTCATCGCTGAGCGCCTGCGCTTCAAGTGCCATCTGTGTGGATGCCGCTTTAATCTGTTCCTTTGCCTTTAATACTGCTCGATCTCTGATTAGGTTTTCAATCTCTTTTTTAGGAATAACTGCATAGAGAAAACGGCAATCCATAGCTTGCGCCATGCTTTGCATACTTTTAAGCGTGGCACTTCCTGATAGCTCAGCAGATTCCGCTTGTGAAACCCGTCCCTTGGTAACACCAAGGCGGTTTGCCAATTGCGAGCCTGACATTCCAAGCGCTTTGCGAACTGTTTTAAGCCATCCCTCAGAGCTAGGCATTGCATAGTCACCAAACTGTTTTAAAGTTTGGTTCACCTTGTTTTGATATTGCTTTAAAACAACCGCTTCGATGCCCATCGGATGACCTTATCTATAATTTAAACCATTATTAGTTTAGCTAAATCTATACTATAAAAAACTATAAGTCTATATAAAGCTAAACCATGAACGAAGAGAAGTTTAGCTATATGTTGATTTTCTTTATTCGCTTTCGGGCGCAGTTTACCCGAAAGGGTAATCCCCCCATTAATAATGGTTCTCATAAGTAGGGATCATGCAGCCTGATTCAGGCGGTAATCCCCCGACCACAGACAGAACACATACTGAAAGTTTCTGGCGCTGACCGCCATGGAGAGCGAAGTGAGGGCGGTTAGTCCCCGATAGTCGACGCCGTCTGCCTATTCGTAGTTGAGAGCGTGAGCGAACGACAAAGAAGATGCAGCAGCGGCTTTAAGTCGAGGTAGAGTCAACTAGGTGTTAACTCCAATCCCACCAAGGATCGCTCTTTGACAATATAGGTTTTCACCTATATAGTACCTATGCTATATTTTACTCGAGGTAGCCATGTGGGAAGTTGAGACGACGGATGCCTTTGATGAGTGGTACGACGCACTCGATGATACCGACAGGGGTAATGTCTTGGCTTCAATGCTGCTACTCAGGGAGCGGGCCGATGTTAGGTAGACCCCATGCCGACACAGTGAACAGTTCGGATTACAGCAACATGAAAGAGTTGCGAGTACAAAGTAAAGGCGACCCTATTCGT
>NZ_MPRL01000137.1:0-2221 GCF_002020875.1 Solemya pervernicosa gill symbiont
TCTTCGTCGTTCGCTCGCGCTCTCAACTACGAATAGGCAGACGGCGTCGACTATCGCGGACTAACCGCCTTCGCTTCGCTATCCATGGCGGTCAGCGCATGAATGGTCATCCCAAATGAAGTGCTTCATTTTTGGGTTATTGTTGAATGTCATGGATTTGTAAATGGGAAACATATTAGAAGTAAAAGGCCTGTCAAAACATTTTGATGATTTCACAGCCGTTAATGATGTTGGTTTTTCGGTTGAAGAGGGTGGTTTCTTTTCTATTCTTGGTTCATCCGGTTGCGGCAAGACGACCCTTTTGCGCATTATTGCAGGCTTTCAACAGGAGTCGGAAGGTGATGTGATAATCCACGGCCAATCCATGAAGGGTGTTCCCCCTGAAAAGCGCCCGGTCAATATCGTATTTCAAAATCTGGCGCTCTTCCCAATGATGAATGTCAGGAAAATGTCGCTTTTGGGTTGAAAAGACAAAAACTAAAAACAGCAGAGATCAATTTAAAAGTTAACGAGATGTTAGAGCGTGTTGGTCTGCAGGGTTATGAAAATAAAAAAGTCACAGACCTGTCGGGCGGCGAAAGGCAGCGAGTGGCTATTGCACGATCCCTGGTGATGAATCCTTCCATATTGCTACTTGATGAACCTCTTGGCGCTTTAGACAGAAAACTCAGGGAGCATATGAAGGTCGAGCTGAAGCTACTGCAGAAGGAGATAGGCACAACGTTTGTTTATATTACCCATGACCAATCGGAGGCTTTAGTGATGAGTGATAAAGTCGCCGTCATGCATGATGGTCAGTTTGAACAGATCGATACACCACGTAACTTATATAAAAATCCCCAAACATCATTTGTCGCAGGTTTTGTCGGTGATACGAATCGCTTTGAGCTGCAGTCAACCGCAGGTGATTCAATGATGACCAAGGGCGGATGGGCTCTTAATAGCTCAGCTGCTTCTGATTCTGACCTTAAAGAGCTCTATATTCGTCCCGAGGCATTGATTATCAGCCCCTCTAATGGTCTTGGTGATCTTGTCCGATTTGACGTTACGATTGAAACCATTCTTTTTGATGGATCAAATACCAAGCTTTCCACGATAGTTAACGGCAGTAGTGAGGAGCTTTTGATATCGGTACCACAAAATGCCCAGTTTGATGATATAGAAGAGGGGCACCGGTTGAGTGTTGGTATCCACCATGATGACCTGAAATGTTTTTAGTAGGCTCATGATGAAACTCAATAATAACAACCATAATCTCACCTTTTATTTGCTGATTGTCCCAGTTTTGACCTGGCTTCTGTTTATGATCGTCATCCCTCATGCCGAACTACTTATCAGTTCATTTCAGATAGAAGATGATATGGGTGGCATGGTTTTTTCAATGAACAATTATATTGAATTCTTCACTCAAAAAATCTATTGGCTGACATTTGTAAAAACAGCGACCTATTCGATCGTGGTCACACTGTTGGCCTTCATTGTCGCCTTTCCTGTTGCGTTCTATTTAACGAAGGTCGCGTCGAAGCGAAGCGCCAGTTTTTTGATGTTGCTATTGCTTATTCCCCTTTGGGTAGGTGAGCTGGTGACGGTTTATGGCTGGATGGTACTGCTTGGCGATCATGGTGTTATTAATCATCTACTGATGACGATAGGAGTCATCAATACCCCCCTGAATTTACTCTATACCGATTTCAGTATGGTGGTAGGTCTGCTTTATATGTCCGTGCTGTTTATGGTGATCCCGATTATGTCCACGCTAGAAACTCTGGATGACTCACTGATTGAGGCAGCCTGTGATCTAGGCGCGACTAAATGGGCTATATTCACAAGAATCATCATCCCCTATTCAATGCCGGGAATTGTTACTGGCTCAATCATTGTGTTTATGTTGGTTATTGGTGATTACCTTGCGCCTAACTTGTTAGGTGGCAAGAGTTCGTTGTGGTTTACAGAACAGATATATAATAATTTCCTCACAACATTCAACTGGAATGAAGGAGCTGCATTCGGATTCTTACTGCTCATGTTATCTTCCGGTATTATCTGGATTGCCCTGAAATTATCTGGCCAAAAACTAGAGAAGGTGGGGTCATGATTTGTTCGCTTCCTAGCTCGCCTTTCTACCGACGCTGACCGCCATGGATAGCGAAGCGAAGGCGGTTAGTCCGCGATAGTCGACGCCGTCTGCATATTCGTAGTTGAGAGCGCGAGCGAACGACGA
>NZ_MPRL01000138.1:0-2158 GCF_002020875.1 Solemya pervernicosa gill symbiont
GCCCCATCCCGTCGTATGCCAGTTAGGGTGTTGCGGGGTGGGGCGCTGTAGTTTCTGGTGGTTTGTCGAGTCCAAGTCAAAGATTTACAGCGTGTGGCTTCTTCAGGATGGTTGGAAATGATTATTTTCCTCGACCTATTGCATAGTATTCAAACCCGAGTTCATTCATGGTTTGTGGGTCGTAGAGGTTGCGTCCATCAAAGACAGTTGGTTCAGAGAGAGCCGATTTGATCTTATCCATGTCAGGGCTACGGAAGAGGTTCCACTCTGTGACGACAACGAGTGCGTCGGCGCCCTGCAGAGCCTCGTCATGGTCTTCGCAAAGTTTTAGGTCGTTACGCTCACCATAGATTCTACTTGTCTCTTCCATTGCCTCGGGATCAAAGGCTTGAACCTTTGCGCCTGCTGCCCAAAGTGCTTCCATCAAAACACGGCTGGGTGCTTCACGCATGTCATCGGTGTTGGGTTTAAATGAAAGCCCCCATAGTGCAAAGGACTTCCCAGCTAAATCGCCTTTGAAATGTGTCTCAATCTTTTGGAAAAGACGCTGTTTCTGTCTGTAGTTAACGGCCTCAACGGATCTGAGTAGTTCGGCGTTATATCCAATCTGGTCGGCAGTTCGTTCAAGGGCTTGTACATCTTTAGGGAAGCAGGAGCCACCATAGCCCGCGCCAGGATAGATAAAGTGGTAGCCAATACGGGGGTCAGAGCCCATACCAATTCGGACATTTTCAATGTCAGCACCGAGTTGCTCAGCTAGATTAGCTAATTCATTCATGAAGCTAATCTTAGTAGCAAGCATTGCATTTGAGGCGTATTTGGTGAGTTCGGCTGAACGGATGTCCATCTCTACGAGGCGGTCATGGCTGCGATTGAATGGAGCATAGAGTGTGCGTAACAGCTCAGTCGCACGATGGTTGTCGGTGCCGATGACAATTCTGTCGGGGCGCATGAAATCTTCAATCGCGGCACCCTCTTTAAGGAACTCTGGGTTGGAGACAACATCAAATTCAGCATCCACGCTACGACTAGCAAGCACTTCTTCGATTTGTGCTCGGACCTTGTCGGCGGTTCCAACAGGTACCGTAGATTTGTTAATGACTACCTTATGTTCATCTATGTGCTCACCAATGCTCTTTGCAACGGCGAGTACATGTTGCAGATCGGCGGAGCCGTCCTCGTCGGGTGGGGTGCCAACTGCAATGAACTGAAATAGCCCGTGATCAACGCCTTTCTGGACATCGAGGGTAAAATTGAGGCGTCCTGCGAGACGATTGCTTCGAACAATATCCTCAAGACCTGGTTCATAGATCGGAATTTCGTCGTTGTTGAGCATGTCAATTTTGCGTGGATCGATGTCTACACAAAGAACGTCATTACCGACTTGAGCGAGGCAGGCGCCTGTGACTAGGCCGACGTAGCCTGAACCATATATCGTTACTTTCATCTGATCTTTATCCGTTGTTTTCGTGATGGCCTATAGTCTGTTCGCATTTATTATGGGGCTGCGACTGGGTTTTCACCCTGATTTTAGCTGCAAGAGTCTACAGGAAAATGATGGCCATTATTTTCGCCGGGTCAGAAAAAGGTGATTTTAGGGTTGTGTGACTTTTTTGTCGCTAATCTGTTGACACGCGCCCAGGTTTTGGAGATCATTGCGGGCTTGCATGTGGAGGGGTTCCCGAGTGGCCAAAGGGGGCAGACTGTAAATCTGCTGGCTCCGCCTTCGGAGGTTCGAATCCTCCCCCCTCCACCATATATTTAAGCAGTATGTCCCGCCGGATGCGGGACCAAAGGTTCGGCGGGTGTAGTTCAATGGTAGAACCTCAGCCTTCCAAGCTGATTATGTGGGTTCGATTCCCATCACCCGCTCCAAGTTGGAGTTGAGTCTGGTGGGTTCCAGGTTCACGCAGTATTCGGCCCATGTAGCTCAGGGGTAGAGCGCATCCTTGGTAAGGATGAGGTCGGCGGTTCAATTCCGCCCATGGGCTCCAAATTTGTTTTAGATTTGTCTTTTAATTTATTGATGTTTTGATGGGGAGATCCTCAGATGTCCAAAGAAAAATTTGAACGTACGAAACCGCATGTAAACGTGGGCACCATTGGTCACGTTGACCATGGTAAAACGACACTGACCGCGGCGATTACCAAGGTAATG
>NZ_MPRL01000139.1:0-2130 GCF_002020875.1 Solemya pervernicosa gill symbiont
TTCTCCGTCGTTCGCTCACGCTCTCAACTACGAATAGGCAGACGGCGTCGACTATCGCGGACTAACCGCCTTCGCTTCGCTATCCATGGCGGTCAGCGGCTGAGCGCATCTTTTTGGACGAAGATAAACACGCATTCATCTCACAGGAACTTGCCGAAACCTATCTCTCTGCATTGGAACGAAGTTCAGGCAACTGCGACCTACATGAATTTCTCAACTGGCTTGTTTATAAGTCAGACACTTCTCCGGACACCGCCTTAGCTATCACAGAACAGATGCTATCGATGATCAAACATCGTGAAGAGCCTTGTCACATATGGAAAAGCGAAGAGATCACCAATATTCTCGCGTCTCTGCTTCGAGAAGCTGACGCATCAGACAATCTCGAATTAATTGAACGCACCATCAACGTTCAGGATCGTCTTCTTGAACTCGGCACCTTCGGAATGGACGAACTCTATCGTCTTGCCACCGACACCTAGCGGAGCAACGGCTGTTTATAGTCCCATAGCATTTTCTACTCGGCTCTGATCAACCACCCAGCAGGCGGCGCATCTCGTCGATATTCTTACGTGCTTCTTTAAGCGCCTCGATGCTTTTCTCTGGTCCGAGCTGACTGAGTGGCAGCTTGCCGAAGGCGGGGCGTTCAAACAGCGGTGGTAGCCCACTCGCTTTAGGCGTACCGAAGTAGCTATGCAGCTGTGAAACCAGCACCACATCGGCGTAGTCGGGACCAAACTCGGAGTCGTAGTCGTAGTTCTCCGCCTCGAGCACCACGGTGACCAGATCACTGGCGAAGAACCACTTGCGCAGCACCATCGCACCGACCTGACCACGCAGATGCTCAACGGCGTCATCAAGCTCCTGTTCATTGCTGAGTAGCTCGGGACGTTCTGCGACATAACCATAGATCGCCAGCACACCGATATCGTGGATCAGTCCTGCCAGCAGGGCGCGATCGGCGTTGAGCGAGGGGGTCATATCGGCCAGCACCGCACTGATCGCTGCAACGTGGGTACTGTGACTCCAGAGCTCCTTCATCCGTTTGGCCAGCACCTTGTTGTCCGCCTTGAAGAGCTGCTTCATGGCAAAGGTGGTGACCAGATCACGGGTATTATCGAGACCCAGTCGACGAATCGCAGCCATGCAGCTGTTGGCCGAGACCTCACTGCGGTAGATCGGGCTGTTGGCGACCTCAATCAGACGACCGGTGATTGCCTGATCGGACTGGATAATCTTGGCCACATCGGCGAGCGACTTCTCAGGATCATTAACCGCACGGCGAACCCTCAGCGCCAGTTCTGGAAGGGTCGGCAGTTGCAGCGTCCCCTCCATATATTCACGGTAGATCTCAAGAAAGAGCTGGCTCTCGACCGTCTCATCCTCATCGGAGATCTCCTCCACCTCCATACCACCACTGCTATCGCCAGCCATCGCGATCTCAAGCAGATTGTTGTTGATATGAAAGAAACGCACCGTACCCCTGGTGGTTGCGGTCACTGCACGAGGCATATCGTGGGCAAGTGGTAGCAGCGCCGCACCAGAACCCGCGCTGATCACCTCGTAGACACCCCCACCCTCAAGCTCCACCTCGCCACTGAGCAGGTAGTAGCTCTCGCCATCCTGATCACCCAGCTTAAAGAGTGGACGTTTTTCGGGGTACTCAAACACCGCCACCTTTTCGGCCAGATCAGCAATCGTTGTGGGGGGGAGATCCCTGATTGGGAGCAGACGCTGAAACAGCGCCATATCCTCAGCCAACAATTTTGTGCTCATATAGATATTCCTTTACAAAAATCGTCTCAAACCAATGCTAAATTGTGGCTCAGCATGCCCATCAATTGCAGCAAAAACAAGGCAATTGTTAACAAATTAGACAACCAGACACGCCGTAGTTGCCATCGATCAACAAACAGCTCGCAACGCAACGATGCGACTATTAAACCGTGCTATCGCTCACACCCATTCGATTAATAATGCGGCACGCATCCGCTGACCGCCATGGATAGCGAAGCGAAGGCGGTTAGTCCGCGATAGTCGACGCCGTCTGCCTATTCGTAGTTGAGAGCGCGAGCGGACGACGAAGAAGATGCAGCAGCGGCTTTATGTCGGCGTAGAGTCACTGAGGGA